>JAGWYX010000207.1 GCA_018969165.1 Verrucomicrobiota bacterium | reverse complement strand
TACCCTTCGTTTCATGGACATCGCCGATGCCCGCGGGCTGGGGCAGGTTTCCCTTCGCTACGTCGGTTTCGGCACCGAATTTGTCGATCTGGACGGCGACGGCTGGTTGGACCTGGTGGTCGCCAACGGCAACACGCTCGAGTTGGAAGGCACGCCCAAGCGGTTGCAGCCCGAGGACGCCTTCCTGTTCTGGAATCGGCGCGGCGAGTATTTCTACAACCTGGCGCCGCTCAACCCTGCGCTGAGCGCCCCGCACGTCAGCCGAGGCCTGGCCGTCGCCGACTACGACAACGACGGCGCAATGGACATCCTGATCACCCACCTGGGCGAAGGCGTGCAATTGCTCCACAATGAAATGCAAACCGGCCATTGGTTGAAGCTGCGCCTGCGCAGCCGCAACGCGGCCGGTCAACCCCTCGGTTTTGGCGACGGCACCAAAGTCATCGCGCGCGTGGGCGACGCGGTGCTGCGCCGGGCCGTGGCCAGCGCCTCCTACCTCTCGCAGAGCAGCCGGGTCCTCCACTTCGGATTGGGGGACGCCCGGCAGGTGGATCGGCTGGAAGTCCGCTGGCACGCCGGCCAACCCGCCTGGTACACCAACCTCGAAGCCAACGCCACCTGGGAACTGACCGAGGGCGATCCCGTGCCGCGAAGATTTTTTCCGACGCCGATTAGCTCCGTTCCCACGTCGGAGCGCTCGCCGAGTTCCGCCACCGAACCCTCGCGCGCCGGAAGTGCCTCCCTCTCTCCCACCGATGGAGCGGGGGCGCCCCGGCAGTTATCCGCCGTCGGTCCACTCGCCGGCGCTGTCACCGCCTCCTCCGCGACTGCCAACGCGGGCGGTGCCGCGCCCGCTTCGTCGCCCGTGGACGAGAGATCGCGCCAGGTCGATTTCTGGGCCAAGCACCGCGCGGCCGTGAACGCGATGAAAGTCGAGAACAACCTGCCCAAGGCCATTAAGTTGTTTCGGGAAGCATTGGCGTTGAATCCGCAACACGAAGACGCCCACTACTATCTCGGCCAATGCCTGGCCCGCGAAGGCGATGTCCCCGGCGCGCTGGACCAGTTGGCGGCGCTGACGCGGATCAATCCGCAGAGCCACCGCGGTTACCAGCAATGGGGGACCCTGCGCGCGATCTTCGCAACCTCCGACGCCGATCTTGCCGCCGCCGAGACTTCCCTCCAAAAGGCCCACGCCTTGAATCCCGAGGAGACTGGCGCGCTGCTGGTGCTGGGTGAAGTCGCTCTGTTGCGCGGGAATCCCACCGTGGCAAATGAACGACTAACGGCCGCCTGCCAAACCAACCCGCGCGCCGTCGGTGGTTTTTTTCTGCGCGGTTATCTGGCGTGGAAGCGCGGCGACCACGCCCAGGCGCGGCGCCTGCTGGAGGCAACACGGCAGGCCCTGGGCAAAGAATGGGTCCCCAAGGGCGCCACCGCCGAGGGCGATGTGAAACAGAAATGGCACGTCGAAAGCACGCCGCTCTCGACGTTCTGGGAACGCTGGAACGGCGCGCTCGAGCCGGACCAGGCGTTCGCCGCGCTCGACGCCCGCCTGACCGCCCGTTAAAAAACCGCGGACGGTGCCGCGGAGCGGGATTTTGGCTGGGCCCGCGGAGCTCTGCGCAACGCACGCGATGCCATCGCCGCGCTCCCGGAAGTAGTAGGCTGTAGCATCCCTGTCGTCCGCGCCCAGGCGGCGTCGCTCGGCCAAAGTGTCTTCGTGAACCTTGGCCAAACCGCTGACAGCCCATTGCACCACGGGATTCTGGAGGCGGAGTTCTCAAAGAGCACGCCCTGATTGCCCACGCGGATGCGGTTTTCTGCCCTTTCCTGGAACCAGTTCTTGGCGGTAGTCCCTGAACACCCTGGCCACGGCTGACACATGGCGGCGGGTTCCAGATAGGGCTTGTGATTCGGGCTTTCCCAGCCCCCCATCTGGAGTCGTTGGGCGATTCCTTGTATCGTCAGCGTCGTCTTCCACCGCAACCGCGCCGCGATCCGCAGCTTGATCGCATTCGTGTCGAGCGTGAACACGTCAGCGCGCGGCACGGCGTGCCCACTGCCGGCGGCTCGCGCCGAGCGCACGGATGCGGGCCGCACCGCGGCCCTTCCACGCCCCCGCCGCGCGCTCCCACACGGCGCGCCGCTTCCGCTCCGGGAGGATTGTCGGATGGGCAGGCGCTTTGGTGATGATCTGCGTCAGCACGCTTCCATCTTATCACCCGTGATTCCCACGCGTCAACTTGCCGGATCGAAACGAGAAGGAAGCGATGCGCGTTCCGGAAAATATATTCAGGTGGAGACGCCTCGTTGAGGCGTCCCGCCCAAGTCGAGCGGGAAGACCGTGGTGGCCGGGGCCGTCCCCGCCATCGGGCGCGCCGCCGCACGCGGCGCGGACGGCGCAGCGCGCCGTCCCTACCTGAATTGTTGCCATTCCCAAAAGGAGCCGCGGCGTCCATGTGAGTGAAGCGGTTCGTCGTCCGGCCTTCCGCCGGTCCCATCGAGTTTGGCTCGGCCGACGCGAACGACCGAGGCCTTGACATGCATCAAAGTGGGCGCCGGTTCGTGGTTCTAGGTTTAGACCCCTATGCGCAGTGACGCCGTCAAAAAGGGGTTCGAGCGCGCCCCGCACCGCAGCCTGCTCCGCGCCACCGGGCTGAGCAGCGCGGACCTCGACAAGCCGTTCATCGCGGTCTGTAATTCCTACACCGACATTGTCCCCGGCCACGTGCACCTGCCCCACGTCGCCGCCATCATCAAGGACGCCATCCGCGCGGCGGGCGGCACTCCGTTCGAGTTCAACGCCATCGGCATCTGCGACGGCATCGCCATGGGCCACAGCGGCATGAAATACTCGCTGCCCAGCCGCGAGCTGATCGCCGATTGCGTCGAGACCATGCTCAGCGCGCACCAGTTCGACGCCGTGGCCTGCATCCCCAACTGCGACAAGATCGTCCCCGGCATGATGATGGGCGCGCTCCGCTGTAATATCCCGACGCTCTTCGCCAGCGGCGGGCCGATGGCCGCCGGCCGCGCCCCCAACGGACGCGCGCTTGACCTGGTCAGCGTCTTCGAAGGCATCGGCGAGTTCAAAACCGGCCGGCTCACCGAAGGGCAATTGCTCGAACTGGAATGCGCCGCCTGCCCCGGCCCCGGTTCGTGCTCGGGCATGTTCACCGCCAACTCGATGAATTGCTTGACCGAGGCGATCGGCCTCGCCCTGCCCGGCAATGGCACCATCCTCGCCACCGACCCGCGCCGCACCCAACTCTGGCAGGCCGCCGGCCGGCGCATCGTCGAGATGGTCCGCGAATCCCTGGTGCCGCGGAAGATCGTCACCCGCGACGCCATCGACAATGCCCTGGTGCTCGACCTGGCCATGGGCGGCAGCTCTAACACCATTCTGCACACGCTGGCCATCGCCCACGAAGCCGGACTCGACTACGACCTGGAACGCATCGACCAATTGTCCCGGCGCTGCCCGAACCTCTGCAAGGTCGCGCCCTCTTCCGCCTACCATGTCGAGGACGTGGACCGCGCGGGCGGCATCAGCGCGATCCTGAGGGAAGTCAGCAAAATCCCCGGGCTGCTGCGCACCGGCACGATCACCGTGACCGGTTTGACGCTCCTGGAAAACATCGCTGGCGCCGAAATCAAGGACCCGGATTGCATCCGCCCGCTTGATCGCGCCTACAGCGCCGAGGGTGGCTTGGCAATCCTGCGGGGCAACCTGGCGCCGGACGGTGCGGTGATCAAGACCGCCGGTGTGAACCCAAGAATGCATCGACACACCGGGCCCGCCATTGTCTTCGAATCCCAGGAAGAGGCTTGCGCCGGGATTCTGGCCCGGAAAGTCAAACCCGGGCACGTCGTCGTGATCCGTTACGAAGGTCCGCGCGGCGGTCCCGGGATGCAGGAAATGCTGGCGCCCACCAGTTATCTCATGGGCCAGGGCCTGGGCGAGCAGGTGGCGCTGATCACCGACGGCCGGTTCAGCGGCGGCACCCGCGGCGCCTGCATCGGCCACGTCTCACCCGAAGCCGCCGCGGGCGGCCCGATCGCCCTGCTCCGCGACGGCGACCTCATCGAGATCGACATCGTGGCACGACGCTTGTCGGTGCAGTTGACCGCCCGCGAACTCGCCCGGCGGCAACGCTCCTGGCGCGCGCCCGAGCCTCGAGTTCAAACCGGTTGGCTGGCGCGCTACGCGCAGATGGCCACCAGCGCCAGCACCGGCGCCGTCTTCGCGGCGCCCGGCGTCGCGCCACGCCCCCAATTGGTTCCCGCCCCTCGCGCGGAGAAGCCGCTGCGGGCCCGTCGTGGACGTTCAGCTCGCCGGGTTCGCCGGGCACACGCGCCTGCCCGCTAGATTCCTTGAACAGTGGAACATGCTGTAACCAAATCAAGTTCTCACGTCGCTTCCGCGGTCGGTGGTTTTCCCCGCAAGGACTCTCTGAGCGAGGCGCGCAGGTGGAACGAACGCAAGCCAAGAGCAATCGAAGATGCGTGGCAAAGGTGACTGAAATTTCTGAGGAGAATTCACCGACCTCATTTAATTCAGTTCGAGTGAACCAATCGGGTTTCTGGATAATTTTTGATTTACCTCAATCCCGGCCCCCGCCTCGGGCGGTATCGTCCGGGCAGATATGAAAAACAGATTTGCAACCCCGCTGACGATGGCCGGCCTGCTCGGCCTCGCGCTCACGCTGGCCGGCGCCGAACTGCCCCGCGAGGAGGCCCAACTGACCTTTGCCCCCGCCGTGCCGCCGCCGATCACGCGCACCGAGCCGGCGACAGTGGCGGCCCGCCTCGATGTGCAAGTGGTGGACGGCACCCTCGATGGCTGGCACCAATACCGGTTCTGGACCTTCAACGGGCACGCGCCCGGGCCCTTCATCCGCACCCGCGTCGGCGACACCCTCGAGGTCCACCTGACGAATCACGACCCGAGCGGCATGCCGCACAACCTCGATTTTCACGCCGTCGCCGGTCCAGGCGGCGGCTCGGCAGTGACAACGGCCGTGCCGGGCGGCCAGGAGACGGTCGCGTGCTTCAAGCTGCTGCATCCCGGTCTCTACATTTATCACTGCGCGGTCTCGCCGATGCTCGATCACATCGCCAACGGCATGTATGGCGTGATCCTGGTCGAGCCCGAGGGCGGCTTGCCCAACGTCGATCACGAGTTCTACGTGATGCAAAGCGAGTTCTACACCGAGAAGCCGGCGCCGGACCAGAAAGTCCTGCACTACTCGCACGAAGCCGCCCTGGCGGCCCAACCGCAGTTCGTCGTCTTCAACGGCAGCAAGCTCTCCCTGCTCGGTAAAAACGCCCTGCGCGCCAAGACCGGCGAGCGCGTCCGGATTTACTTCGGCAACATCGGGCCCAACTGCATCTCCTCATTCCATGCCGTGGGCACCATCTTCCAGAACGTTTATCGCGAGGGCACTTTCACCGCCTCGCCCGAGCACCTTATCCAGACCACCCTGGTGCCGGCCGGCGGCGCCACCGTGGTCGAGTGCACCTTCGAGGTGCCCGGCAGCTATGCGCTGGTGGATCATGCGATGGCCCACATGGAATTGGGCGCCATGGGCGATATCGAGGTCGAAGGTGCGGCGCGGCCGGACTTGTACCGCTCACCGCTTCTGGTGGGCCAGGCGCCAGCGGACGTGCGCTGCCGGACCGAGGTCGCCCAGGCGAAAACCACCGGCGCGCCGTAACCTGGGCCCAAGCCCGCGCCCAAGACCCGAAAACACTGGGTGAAATCGAGCCGCCCTCACAAATAGCCTCGTAAAATCCACCGCCGCTCGCACTTGACCCGAGGGTTCGTGCACGCGTTTTTGTGAGGCATCCGGGTGGTTGCGTCTGGTGCGCAACCTTTGGGAACCGCCGGACCCGTTCGGCGTCGTGGCAATTCTGCGGCAACTGCCACCCGTCCGTCCGCGGGGGAGTCGAACAACCCGAACTGCCGCTTCCGCCGCCGGACCCTGCCAGAATGGCGGCCATCTCGGCAGAGGCAAAAGACGTGTGGGCGGCCTGGCTACGTTCCGCCTGATTGGGAGAATTCCAGTACACGCCATGAACCGGTACCGGTGAACGTCGAAGCAATCCCTCGGCCGGGGCGCCATTTGTTCGTCTTGTTTGCCAATTGAAATCGCGGCAGAATCCGGCCATGAGCGATCAACCAAATACGCCGCCAATGCGAGAACGGTTGACCAAGCTCTTCGAGTTTCTCAAGGCATACATAGACCTTCGCTTTCCGCCGGTGCGGAACATCGCTCAACAGCCGCGTTCGCTTTGGTTGAAAGACCTTCCGTTGCACGCGTCGGTCGAGGTGTTTCGAGACGTTGGCGAATCGGATGATGAAAGTGGGGACAGCGACGTCGTGCTCCGCCTCACGTGGCCCGATGTCACTCAGTGCCCAGCGCCGCCTCCAGCGTTGGTGGAGTGGTTGAAGCCCGGTTGGCGAGAAATTCCCGGCACAGTTGAAGTTCAGCCGACCCGCAATGTCGTCGGCAGAGACGGTCGAACGGTTATTGAGCGTTTCGATGCGGAGTCACGTCGGCCCTTGCTGCTGCGCAGTTGGAAACGAGAGCGTGAGCTGTGGAGCGTGAGTGAGCGGCCCGCCCGCGAATCGTTGAGACTTTTCCAGCTTGCGTACGAGTGGTATGGGATTCTGCAACGGGAGGGTGAGCACATGGAATTGCTTGTTGGCGATGGCCTGTTGCAATGCGCTCCGGAAGTTGGGGAAAAGTTTCACCATCCCGTTCTGCTTCAAAAGCTGGAACTCGAATTCTATCCAGAGAAGCGGCAACCGCAGTTCGTTTTCCGAAAACGCGAGCAACAGCCGGAGCTTTACATGGAATTCCTCC
>JAGWYX010000206.1 GCA_018969165.1 Verrucomicrobiota bacterium | reverse complement strand
AAGAGACGCCGAAACTTGACCTGATGACCGCGAGTTTCTAGATTCACGGACTCTAGCGGAATTCTTATGGCCAAGACCAAAGTTGCCCTCCTCGGCGCCGGCTTCATCGCCGACATCCACCTCGAATCCTACCGCCGCTTCGTCCCCGACGCCGAAGTCGTCGCCGTCTTCTCGCGCAGCTTCCCGCGCGCCGAGGCCTTCGCCCGCAAACACGGTATCCCCCGCTGGTTCGGCGACCTCGAACCGGCCATCACCGAGTCGGGCTGCGAGGTCGTCGATGTCTGCATCCCCAACTTCCTGCATCATCGCGCCGTCTCCAGCGCCGCCCGTGCCGGCAAACACATCATCATCGAAAAACCGCTCTGCCTGACGCTCGAGGAAGCCGACGACATGATCGCGGTGTGCCACGCCCAGAAGCGCAAGCTTATGTATGCCGAGGAACTCTGCTTTGCCCCCAAATACGAACGCGTCCGCAAATTGGTCCAGGAAGGTGCCGTCGGAAAAATCTTCCAAATGCGCCAATGCGAGAAGCACTCGGGCCCGCACAGCGACTGGTTCTACGACGTCCAGCAATCGGGCGGCGGCGTGCTCATGGACATGGGCTGCCACGGCCTGGCCTGGTTCCGCTGGATGCTCGGCGGCCGGCCGCGCGCCCTGAGTGTGCAGGCCCACCTGCAGACCAATCTCATCCACCATGGCCGCACCCGCGGCGAGGAGAACTCGGTGGTCCTCGTCGAGTTCGAGGGCGGCGCCATCGGCATCGCCGAGAACAGTTGGGCCAAGCACGGCGGCATGGACGACCGTATCGAGGTCTATGGGTCCGGGGGCGTCTGCTACGCCGACCTGTTCCTCGGCAACGCGGCCATGACCTACAGCGAAAAAGGCTACGGCTACGCGATGGAAAAGGCCGGCCCCACCCAAGGCTGGACCTTCGCCATCTTCGAGGAGGCCTTCAACCAGGGTTACCCACAGGAACTCAAACATTTCATCGAATGCGTCCGCGACGACAAACAACCGCTGGTCACCGGCGAGGAAGGCAAGGCCGTGCTCGAATTGATTTACGCGGCCTACGCGTCCGCGCGCACCGGTCAGAAGGTGGCCCTGCCGTTCCACGCCAAAGTGACCAAGCCCGTGGACCTCTGGCTGGAGAAGCCCCGCGAGCCAGCAAGCTGAGCTCCGGCCCGCGGGGCGCCTGGGTGGCACACGCCACCTGCCCGGTCCGGCCGGCAGACCGCTGCGACCGATCCCCGACGAACCGCTTCGTCTCCGATAAGGGGAAAAGCCGGGGTGACCCGTCCGAAATCCAAAATCTCAAATCTCAAATCTGAAATCCCTTGAACCTCCTGCGCTTCGATTCCGAAGCTGCCTGGCTCGCCGGCGTGGCCGCCGCCTGGCGCGACCGGCTCTGCCGCCACCCGCGCCTCCGCATGTGCCTGCCGTCGGGAAAAACGCCGGAGGGAGTTTATGCGGCAATGGCCGCCGCGGTGAAGGCGGGCAACGCATCGTTCCGCACCACCGAAATCTTCGCGCTCGACGAGTTCGGCGGGCTGCGACCCGACGACCCCGGTCGCTGCGTCAACATGCTGCGGCAACAACTCATCGACCGGATCGATCTGCCGCGCGACCGCTTTCACGCGCTCGATGTCCAAGCGCCGAATCTCGAGGCCATGTGCCGCGCCTACGATGGGGACATAGGCCGGGGCTTCGATTTGGTTTTGCTGGGGGTCGGGCTCAACGGGCATCTTGGCATGAACGAACCCGGCTCCACCCGCGACTGCCCCACGCGCCGCGTCGCGCTGCACCCGGCCACGGTTGAATCCGCGGCGCGCTACCTGAATCACGATCGGTTGCCCACCTGGGGCGTCACCGTCGGCCTGAAGCAACTGCTGAACTCGAAGGAGGTTTGGCTGCTCGCCGCCGGCCCCGCCAAGGCCGAGATCCTCGCGCGCGCCGTCAACGGCCCGGTCTCGACCGACGTTCCCGCCTCGCTGCTGCGCGAGCATCCGAACTGTTCCTGCTTCTTGGATGCCGAAGCGGCGGCGCGGCTCTCGCTTCTCGCCGCCGATGCGCGCCGTGATCCACCGCGTCGCCGAAGCCGCCGTCACCATTGAACCCGCGGGCGGGGTCAGATCTCGACATTTGACAATTCCACCGGTTGTCCATGACCCGCAGCGGCCCGGCACGCGCTGCGGCTTGGGACAAGCCGCGGTCCGCTCGCCCGCGGCGCCGGGTTTCAGGACTGGGGGGTGTGGCGGTCGATGAACCGGGCCGGCGGCCGGCGGCCCGATTTCTTGAAATTCCCGTTGACGAATCTACTACTTCGGTAGTATTACCACGGTCGTCAAGACCGAACCGACCATGAAAAACGCGAAAATCCATCGCCTGGGCGATTTGCAACTGCGGATTCTCAAGGCGCTGTGGGACCGCGGCGAGGCCACCGTCGGCGACGTCCTCGCCGACCTCGGTCCCCGCGCCGACCTCGCCTACACCACCATCGCCACGATGCTCCGCAAGATGGAGGCGCGCGCTTTGGTCGCCCACCGGGCCGAGGGCCGGACGTTCGTCTATCGCGCGGTGGTGGAGGCGGAAGCGGTCACCCGCGGCATGGCCGATCATTTGCTGGACCGATTGTTCGAGGGGAACCTGGCCGATCTGGTGGATCATCTGCTGACGACCCGCGAGGTCAGCCCGGAGGAATTGCGGCAGCTCGAACGGTTGATCGCGGAAAGGAGGAGGAAGAAATGAATGATCCGACTTCAATCGTGGCGGAGCTGGCTCGCGCCCTGCTGATCGAAGCCACCCTTGTCGTCGCGCTTGCCACCGGGTTCCAGGCCCTGACCGCCTCGGCCTATTGGCGACGGACGATTTGGCAGGTGGCCGCGCTCGGGGTAGCCGCGCTGGTGGTGTTCGAAACCACCGGCGTCGCGCGCGGACTGGCGACGTGGGCATGGCCTCGGCCTGACGTGACACGCACGGTGTCCTTCCTCGAGCCGAGCAGCAGCGGGCGTCAGTCCACTCGTTCTTTCGCCCAAACCAGTCAGAGCCGACTTACGTCGGCTGCCGCTCGGCCGGGCGAGATTCGACGTCCGACTCTGCCTTCGGAATCCGAGGCCAGGGTTTCTCTGGAGCCGGGCAGAGCCGAGTTGCCGCTCGATCAGGCGGCGCGGCAGCGACGCCCTACCGGAGCGAAGCCACCGAGGGACCTGGCAATGCGCCCATTGCATTCTCGGTTCGGGGTGGTGTGGTTGCTGGGTTTTGGCGTGGTCTTGGTTCGGGTTGCGGTGGGTCGTTGCCTGCTGGGTTTGTTCCGCCGGCGGCGGCGCCAGGCTGTCCCGGCGGCGTTGCAGGCCCGGGTTCAGGCCCTGGCACGCCGAGTCGGTCTCCGCCGTCGGGTGCGCGTGCTCACATCAGGCGGTTTGTCGGGACCGATTGCGTTTGGAATTTTTTCACCGACGATCGGCCTGCCGGGGGATTCTGATTTCAGTCCGGCCCAGCAGGAGGCGATGCTGGCCCACGAACTGGCGCATCTGGCCGCGCACGACCCGCTCTGGCACCTGCTGGCCGAGGTGGTCAGTGCCGCGCTCTGGTGGCATCCGCTGGTCTGGTGGCTGCGCCAGCAATTGCGCGCGGCGAGCGAAACTGCCGCCGATGAAGCCAGTCTTCTGCTGCACGGCGGCCCGGGAATCCTGGCCGAGTGCCTGGTGGAACTGGGTGCGCGCTTACCGCGGCGCGCGTCGGCTGCATGGATGCGCCTCGAGGGAAGCGGCTTCCGGTCGGGGCTGGGCCTGCGGGTGGCGCGATTGCTCGCTTTGGACGGAAAGGCGTGGCAAGCCCGTGGCCGCTGTGTCGAATGGTTGGCCAAGATCTTCGGCCCCGGGATGCTCGTGGTGGTGGGGATGATGGCCACGGCCTGGACCCAGCCGGGCGCGACTGCCCGCCCAAGCTCGATTCGTGGCGCGGTGTCCGAGTCGTGGCGCCACTCGGTCGCCTCGGCGGCATTGTGGGGGATGCTGGGAGCCGCCAACGGAACGCCCGTCACCCCGGCAAGCGAGAGGAGCCCAAACCAACCTCTGGCCGCGCCCAACCCCGGGGATCGAGCGCAGGCCGCTGAGTCGAATCAATCGGCGCGCCCACCGGAGGCTAATGAAGCCGCACTGCGGCGCATGCTGTTGACGGATGGCATTGTGTTGTTCCAACTCGGGGAACTCGACCAGGCCGAGGCGAAGTTCCGTCAGGCGCTCAAGCAGGAACCGACGAACCAGTTGGCGCTCGGTTACTTGGCGTGGATCCAGGACCAGCGCACCGGAAACAAGCCGCGGCCGACGATCACCACGGGGATGCGGGCCCAGGGGCAATTGGTCCAAGCGGGTTCAGCGTGGAATTCGCCGATTAACCAAAATCCGTATGCCACGACCAACCTCGTCCGGACTGGTCCGGGCCGGGAGCGGATTGAGGCCAAACTCGCCCGGATCCGATTCCAGGAAAGCGCGCGCTTCGACGGTGTGCCGTTGAGCGCGGTGGTGGAGTATCTGAACGCCGAATCGATCAAGGGTGATCCGGACAAAAGGGGGATCAATTTCTTTGTGGTCAATCAGGGCAAGAACCCGGCTGCGGCACCCGGCACGGCTCCGCAAATTGAACCTCGGACGGGTAAGCCGATCGAGGGGTCCTCGCAGGAAACGGTGGGGCTAGCCGAGGTGGCCATCCAGCTCCCGGTCCTGCACGACCTCAGTCTGGCCGAACTGCTCGACGCGGTCTGCAAAGCGGCCGCGCAGCCGATCAAGTACTCCGTCGAGGAATACGCGGTCATTTTTTCCTATCGCACCCTGGAACCACCCCAGCTTTACACCCGGGTTTACCACGTTGACCCTGCCACGTTCCGCGAGGCGCTGGTCGCGGCCACCGGATCGCGCGAGAAATCCGGACCAGCCGCTTCGACGGGCGGCGCCCGAACGAATTCCGCGGTCGAAATCGAGGCCATGTTCCGGCGTTGGTTGGTCTCCCTGGGGTTGGATTTCCCGACCAACGCGCCCGTTGCGAGCGAGCCGGACCAGCGCGGCGCTGAGCGATCGGGCTCGAGCTCGAAGAAAGGGGCGTATTACAACGATCGCAACGGGTTGCTGTTCGTGCGATCGTTCCAGCAGGACCTGGACGTCATTGACCAGGCGCTGCAAGTGCTCAACACCGCGCCGCCCCAGGTGAGGATCGAGGCGAAATTCACCCAACTCACCGGGCTGGATGCCAAGGCCCTCGGGTTTGACTGGGTTGCTAGCAATCCGCCTGGTCCGGCGGAAGCAGCGGCCGGAGTCCGTTCAGCACATTCCGCGGCCGGTCAGTCGAGCACGCCGGCCTCGGCCACCGTTACCGGCATTTTGACCGACCCCCAGTTCCGCGTGGTGATCGACTCCCTGGAGAAGCGGGCCGGGGTGGACCTGCTCTCGGCCCCGAAGGTGACCACGCTGAGCGGGCGTTCGGCCAAAGTCCTCACGGTCCAGGTTCGCAACATCGTCACCGGCGTCGAGGTTGGCTCGATTTCGAATCGGGTTGCGGGCGCAACGCAGGGTTCGCCAGGCGTCAATTACAAGACGACCCCGATGGACTTTGGAGTCACTCTGAATGTCCTGCCGACGGTCAGACCGGACGGGGAGACGATCCAAATTGAGGCCAAAGGCACCGTGAAGGAGTTCCTCGGCTACGACGATCCCAAGGAAACCAGATTGCGAAATCCGGGTCAAGCCACGGGGCACGGGCAGACGCTCTATTACGAGGAACCGTTGCCGCGGTACCGGACCCAGGAGGTTGACGGGACCTGCATCGTCCGCGACGGCCAGACAGTGGTGCTGGGTGGTTCGGTGGCCGAGGACGTAGTCAAGTTCAAGGACAAAGTCGCGGTGCTGGGCGACCTCCCGCTGGTCGGCCGGCTTTTCCGCCGGGAGGGAACCACCAGGGAAAAGAAGCGCCTGATCATATTCATCACCCCGACGATGGTCGATACGGCGGGTAACCGGGTGCACGCGGAGGCGAGCCGACCGGGGGGCGGCGACAATTCGCCGCCGCACCGGTAGGGCTCGGCGTCCCTGCCGAGCCGCCTGTCCGTTCGGCGCGGCCGGAGGCCGCTGCCCTAGCGGCGTTAGGGTTGCATCGCCTGCTGCTTTTCAGCCTTCCCCGCCGTCAGGTACCGGTTCACCGCGTTCAGATACGCCCGCGCGCTGGCCTCGATCACGTCGGTGCTCGCCCCTCTGCCCGTCACCTGTTCACCGTCGCCGAAGTTCACCTTCACCGTCACTTCGCCCATTGCGTCCTTGCCTTGCGACACGGCGCGCAATGCGTAGTCCATGAGCCGCCCGCGGGTCTTGGTCAACCGGTCGATCGCCTTGAGGGCGGCATCGACGGGGCCGTCCCCGATGCTGGCATCCTGCAGGGCGGTGGATTGTTTGCCGGCGGCTCGTTTCAGGCGCACGGTGGCGGTAGGCACCATCTGGCTGCCGCTGGTCACGCCCAGGTACTCGAGGGACCAGGTCTCCGGGACCTCGGTGATGTGGCCTTCGACCAGGGCGGTCAGGTCATCGTCATACACGAACTTCTTCTTGTCGCCGATTTCCTTGAACCTGGCGAAGATGGCCGTCACGTCGGTATCGGCCATCTTGAATCCGAGATGCTTCAGCCGGGCGGCCACCGCGGCGCGTCCGCTGTGCTTGGTCAATGGCAACTCCGTCTTGCCCCAGCCGACCTCCTCGGGATCCATGATCTCGTAAGTCTCGCGCTTCTTCAAAATGCCGTCCTGGTGAATGCCGGCGGAGTGGGCGAAGGCGTTTTCCCCGACGATCGCCTTGCTGCGCTGCACCACCAGGCCGCTCATCCGCGAAACCAGGCGCGA
>JAGWYX010000205.1 GCA_018969165.1 Verrucomicrobiota bacterium | reverse complement strand
AGCGCAGCATCGATTCCGTTACCTCGAAGTCGGCAATCACACCGTCTTTCATCGGCCGGATCGCCACAATGTTGCCCGGGGTCCGGCCCAACATGCGCTTGGCCTCCTCCCCAACCGCCAACACATTGGTCGTGCCCGCCTGAATGGCCACCACCGATGGCTCGCGCAATACGATGCCCCGGTCTCGCACATACACCAGTGAGTTGGCCGTTCCGAGATCGATTCCGATATCGTTGGAGAACAGGCCTTTGAATTGCTCAAACATGAATGGCGCCTAACTCCGAACATATTTAGTTGCCTCGCTATCAAAGGTCAAGCTGTTTAACCCTCTTCGCGCTTGAATTCCCCCCGCCCTTCTGGCATCTATTCGGCGTGGTCCACGCGGACGCAACTGTCGCTGCCCAACAGACGCCGACCCTGTCCGAAAGTCAGAAGGCCGCCTTGGTGAATCTGCTCTCGGATGATGATCCGGCGATCTACCAGACGATCCGTTCCAAAATCCTTTCGTACGGCCCCACCGTCAGCGCCTGGCTGCGCCCCCACACCTTCAGCCCGGACCCGGTCCTGCGCCGGCGCGCCCAGGAAATCGTCCAGCACCTGGCCCGCCAGGACGCGGACAACCGGTTCCTGGCCTTTTGCCTCCACGAAGCCGAAGGCCTCGACCTGGAGGCCGGGATCTGGCTGCTCTGTCAGACCCAATACCCGGACATCAACGTCGCCGCCTACCAGGCCCTGCTGGACAGTTACGCCGCCGACCTCCGTGAACGCATCGGCCTGACTGCCGGCGCCGAAAAAATTCTCAACACCATCAACGACTACGTCTTCACCCAGCTCGGTTACGAAGGGAACGAGGCCAATTATTACGACCCCGAAAACAGTTACTTGAACCGCGTCATGGACCGGCGCACCGGCAACCCGATCAGCCTGTGCGGGATTTACCTGCTGGTCGGCCGGCGCCTCCGCCTGCCCATCGCCGGCATCGGGTTGCCCGGCCATTTCCTCTGCCGGTTCCAAACCCCCAAAGACGAAATCTTCATCGACGCCTTCCACAAGGGCCGGCTGATGACCAAGGGCGACTGCATCAAATACCTCCTCCAGAGCGGCCACGGTTACGACGAGAGCCACCTGGCCCCCGTCACCCCGCGCCGCACGCTGCTGCGCATCTGCTCCAACCTGCACAAGATTTACGTCGATCTGGAACTCGTCGCCGAGGCCTCGCGCATGCAGCGCTACATGGTCGCCTTGGCCAAGTAGCGGTCAACCACTTTCCCCGCGGCGACCGCGGCCCCTACGCGCGGGCGCGGACGTGAACCCACGTGTGCACGTGCGGCGCACCCCGAAAATACCACAGCATCTCCGGACCCTCGATCTGCCACACGTCCCATACCCCGTCGTGCCCGATATCCTGGTTCTTGTAAAACGCCAGGGACAGCTTGTCGAATCCGTTCGCCTCGATCAGCTTCAATGCCTCGTCCGCGTCCGCCTTGCGGAACGGCGCCAGCAAATCCGCCAGCACCAGCCGCACGTGATCTTTTTGATCGCGGCTCAGTTCGCTCACCGGAATCCCCGGCAATCCGTCGGCCCTCCCCGGGAGCTTCACGGTATCGGTCCCCTGCTCCGCCGGGCCGTCCCCCAACAACGCCTGCTCCCGCTGCTTGCCGTCGAGCATTTTGAAAACCTCGTTCGCCCGGAGCGCCTGGTACCAGTAAATATTACCCGGATGATCCGGCTTTTCGTTGAACCCCTGCGCGGCGTGTCCGTAGAAGATCGGCCCGCCGAATGCCTCGCCTTCGACGGAATCCCCGTCGCACCGGCGCGTCACGTGCCGACCGCTGAGCACGAACTCGAACTTACCCGTGCCTGGTTCGCCAAACAACGCGATCGCACAACCACCGAAACCTTCCTTGCCGCCGTCGTGTTCGACCTGCCGCATGACGCGCTGCGCGTACTCGGGGCTGTGGAGTCCAAGAAAAATCTCGCGGATCATCGCCTGCTGGTCCGGCGTGTAAAACTCGGTGATCGTCTTGTCGGTGATCTGCCAGTTGTTATCGACCTTCGAGCGCAACGGGTGATCGAACGAAAACGCGACGACCTTCCGCTGCTCCTCCGTCAGGCTCTTGTACAGCGTGGTGACGAGCGTTTCGGACGGCCCGCTCTTGCGCGCGACAGGTTCGGCCGAGGCGCTCAGCAACGGCAGCGAACCCGAAGCCGCGGCGGCGACGCCGGCGACCGTGGTTCTCAGAAAGTCCCGACGAGAGAGCCCGTCGCAACTGGGACACGAACTGGGGGAGGAAACAGGTTTCATAAGGCGAGTGGTGAATGGTTCATTTTGGATCGCGGACAGCGTTGCGGCGACCGGGCACGAGGTTCGCGCCGCGATGACTGTGCTTAACCTTGACCATAAGCCCAACGCCTCGAAAAGCAAGGCGCGAGGTGGAGTTTTTGGCACACGAAATGCTATAAGTTGGCATACTGTAGGGTTTTGGTCATGGTAAGCCGTGACGATTCCGAGCCATGTGGAGCAACCGCAGAACCAAGAATGGAGCCTCATGAAACCATTGGAGCCTCTGATCCGATCCGCAGCGATAGTGCTCTGATGGCAGTGTGACGACCCTGGCCGGTAGCCCGGGGCTGACGGCGTTTCTGAGTGCCGATGGCACGGGGAACCAAGCACGCTTCCACAGTCCTTACGGCCTGGCCGTGGACGGCGTGGGCAATCTGTATGTCGCCGATTATTGGAATGATACGATTCGGAAGGTGACGGCTGCGGGTGTGGTCACCACGTTGGCCGGGACAGCGGGACAATCCGGAAGCGCCGACGGCACCGGCAGCGCGGCGCGGTTCAACGGACCGACTGGGGTGGCCGTGGACAGCGTGGGCAACGTCTATGTTGCGGACACCGGGAACAACCTCCTTCGAAAAGTGACCGCCACCGGTGTCGTCACGACGCTGGCCGGCAGCCCGGGCCAGTCCGGCACCGCCGATGGCACGGGTAGCGCGGCGCGATTCGGCGGACCGGGCGGTGGCATCGGCGTGGATCTTGCGGGGAATATCTATCTGACCGACAACTACACGATTCGCAAGGTGACACCGGCTGGCGTTGTCACAACGTTGGTGGGTACCCCTGATAGCGGCGGCAGCGCCGACGGTAGAGGTGCCGCGGCGCGGTTTTTTGTCCCCGAAGGCTTGGCGGTGGGCAACTCCGGCAACCTGTATGTGGCGGACACGGGGAACGCCACAATCCGTGTGGTGACGTCTGACGGTACGGTCACCACCTTGGCTGGCAGCCCTGGGCTGCGAGGGAGCATCGACGGAGTCGGCGCCGCGGCACGATTCGGCGGCGGTTTGGATAGTGAAGGTCCGGAGGGGATCGCACTGGATGCTAACGGCAACCTGTTCGTGGCAGACCCCGCCAACGACACTATCCGGAAGGTGACGATGAGTGGGGTTGTGACCACGATGGCGGGCGAAGCTGAGCACGCGGGGGCTACCGACGGCGTCGGCAACAGCGCCCGGTTTAGCTATCCCTACGGGTTGGCGGTGGACAGCACCGGTAACGCCTACGTGGCTGACTGGGTGAACGACACGATCCGAAAGGTGACCCCGGCTGGAGTGGTAACCACCGTGGCGGGGTCCGCCGGCCAGTTCGGGAGTGCCGACGGGATCGGCACGGCGGCGCGGTTAATGAATCCGGGCGGCGTGGCGGTTGGTCCGGCCGGCCAGATTTACTTCACCGACACTGCGAACAACACCCTTCGAGTGATCACAGCCACCGGCGCCGTCACGACCCTGGCAGGGCGTCCAGGGTCGAAGGGGAGTGCGGACGGGGCCGGCAACGCAGCCACATTTAATCATCCGATCGGTGTGGCCGTGGACAGCGCAGGCAACATTTACGTCGCGGACACACTAAACGCGATCGTCCGCGCCGTCACACCCGCCGGTGCTGTCACCACACTGGCAGGGGTTCCAGGGGCTCTGGGTATGGCCGACGGCACCGGCGCCGCGGCACAGTTCGGTTGGCCTTTCGGAGTGGCCGTCGATAGCACCGGCAATCTCTACGTGACCGACGAGGTCTACCACACTCTCCGGAAGATCGGACCAGGCGGCGGCGTCACCACATTGGCCGGGAAGCCCGGCCTTGCCGGCAGCCAGGACGGCGTGGGTGGCGATGCTCGGTTCTATTCCCCAACGGGCGTGACCATAGACGGCGCCGGTAATCTCTACGTCACGGACTGGGGAAATCATACGCTCCGGCATGTGACTCCGACTGGGGTCGTCACAACGATCGCAGGAACGCCCGGGGGCCTGGGGGGTGCCGACGGGCTCGGGCCGACGGCATCCTTCGGCGACACCTTTGCCCTGGCGATCGACCGGGTGGGCAACCTCTATGTTGCCGACGCTGGCAACAACTGCATCACCAAGGGTATCCCTGTGCCGACTTTCACCGCGTTCCAGACCCATCCTGATGGCGCGGCTGCAACGTTGGACGGCCTGCTGGGGGGTGCCACCATCCTGGTCCAGTCGTCCGTCGACCTGCAAAACTGGACGGTGGTCAGCACCAATACAGCCGGTCCATTTCCTTCGACGCTGCAGGTCAATGCGCCATTGACGCCGGCCGCACCGTTCCACTTCCTGCGGGCCTTGAGCCGCTGACTCGGACGTCCAGTTGGTCCCGTCCGGATCTCCGCGTGAAACCGTGAGCCTTGACACGCCACCGTCTCGAACCCTTGAGATCGCGCGGTGAATGGCGTTGCCGGGTCGTAGCCCAACGTCTAGGCTGGCTGCGATTGCAACGCGCGCCGAAATCCAGCGACCGGGACCTCCGACAAGTGTGGCTCATCGCGGTCATACTCCTGGTGACCGGCTTGCCGCGATTGGCCGCCGCCCATGAGCCGCGGTTCGAGGGCAAATTCTTCTCCGGCAGCGGTGACGTCGATTACTTGCGCCTGCTGGATTTCTCGCGGCGGTTGTTCGCCCCAGACCCCCAGTTCCAGAACCTGGCGATGCTCTACACCACCAACTGGAACGGCCTGGTCGAAGGTCCGACCTGGAACGCCTGGTGGATTCAAAACAGCTACGGCACCACCTACGCCGCCCTGCCCTTCTGCCAGGAACCGTTCGTGACCTTCCTCCAAAATGCGCAAGACCTCTGGTTCGACCAGATGGGCGACGGCAAACGCGTCGGCGCGCCCCCGCCCATGGACTGGGTCGCCCCCGACGGCGCCCTGTGCGACGCCGCGCGCCCCGGTTGGATCGTCTATCGCCAGGGCGACGGCCGCATCCAGATTCACGACTGGGCCCTCGAGTTCACCGCCGCCGGCGTCGTGATGCAGGCCGAATTGCTCCTCATCAGCCGCGACCCGGCCGCTATTGCCAGATACCTCCCGCGCCTCGAACGCTGCGCCCGCTTCATCGAGTCCCGCCGCCATCCCGCCAACAACCTGTTCCTGGCCGGGCCGGCCGGCAACCTCCTGGCCCCGAGCTATGCCGGCTGGAAACGCTCCGATGGCACCTATGGCAAGGCCTACCTCACGGGCTTATCCATCACCTACATCGCCGCCCTGGATCGCCTCATCGAACTGGAGAAGATGGCCGGCCGAACCGCCCAGGCCGACCTCTACACCCGCTGTCGCGCCACCGCCAGGGAAGGTCTGGCGCGTGTGACGACGGACGAGGGCTATTTCATCCGGTCGCTCGATCCGGATGGCGTCAAGCACGGCGTTTACGGTGCGCCGGTCCACGGCTACTTCGAGACTTCACCCAACCAGGACGCGATCGCCTTTCGGGTCGTGGACGACGCGCAGGCGGAACGGATTTACCAGAAGATCGCCTCGATCCCCGGCTTGCGCCCGTACGATTTCATCCTGCCCAACTATCCTTCCTACGACGACATGTATGAAAAGCCGGAAGGACTGTGGGCCTTTGGCACCTGGGTCAACGGCGGGCACTGGTCCACGTGCGAAGCCCGCATGATCCTGGGCTACTACCGTCTGAGCCACTTTGAAGACGCGCGCCGATCGCTGCGGCGATTACACGGATTCGCCGAGCGGTTTCGCATGGACAATCCGCTCGTCAAGTTTGGCAGTGCCGTCTATCAACCCAACGAACCGATCAACCTTTGCTACGACACCTTCGGCCCGGCGGCGGCGTTCATCCGCGGCTTGTTCGAATACCAATACCGCGCCGACGGCTTGACGTTGGTTCCGCACATCCCACCGTCGATCACCGAACTGGAACAGCGGTTCCCGATCCGGTTCGGCAAAAAGCGGCTCTACCTGGCGACGGTTGGCACCGGCCCGGTCACCGGCGTGCGGATCAACCACCGGCGCTGGGACCGATACGACAAGCAGTCGGTCTTCCTCCCGTACGCCGCAACGCCGGACACCGCGCGCATCGAGATTCTGCTGGGCAACGCCGCGCCGAAGCGGGTGCGTTGGCCGATGCCCTCCCACAGACCGCCACGCCTGAGGTTCCACCGACCGCCGCCCAGCACCCTCGCCGACCTGCCCGCCGCCGCCGCGCGGTTGAAGGCCTTTTACCACCGGCTCGAGGCGGCCGGCCTGGACGACGGCTACGAAGCCGCGCACGCACGCCTGGCGCTCGAAGCTATCGCGACGGTGTTGGACCGACGCCGACTCCTCCAGGCGGGCCGGCTTGCCCCGCTGCCTGGTCCAACCGAGGCGGCCGCCGACCAAGCTTACCATTCAACCGCGGTGAACCTTTGTGTTGGCCTCGACCAGACCATCGGGACTTACGAATTATCCAACGACCCGCGCCAGCGCGCCGTCTTTCGCATGTGGTGGCAGACCGTCGCCCCGGACCTACCTTGACTTGGAAGGCGCAGACAGGGTGGCAACGGGCAATGTCCGAATTTGCGGTTGGA
>JAGWYX010000204.1 GCA_018969165.1 Verrucomicrobiota bacterium | reverse complement strand
CCATGCCGTGCTGTGGCAAGCCACCAATATCTTCGACCTCAATACCTACATTCCGACCAACTCGAGTTGGGTCCTGATCTTCGCCACCGGCATCAACAACAAGGGCCAAATCGTCGGCGTCGGCACGACCACCAACGAAATCGGTTATCGATCCTTCCTGCTGACGCCGAATAACTGAGCGCGGTTCCGACGGCTCCCCGGGAACCGGATAGCAGTGGACGCCAGCCCGCTCCCTCTGGCCGCCAGGGATTTTGAGCCGACTGACGTCGGCTGCTACGGGGGCCTACACGGCTCAGGGTCGCGGCGCGTGCGCCATCGCGCAAGGGGCTTCCCATGAACCGGACGTCGGTTGGGCTGCGACCTCCGGCCGCGCCGCTGGCGGATTGCGGGACGATGCGCCCAAACGGCGCGACTTCACGCGCCCGCGCGCGCAGGGCCTTCCACGAAATCCGTGACCATTGCTTCGAGCGCGGCCAGCCACCGCGGGTGCTCGTTCAGGCAGGGGATAAACGTCAATTGCTGGCCGCCGGCGGCGAGAAATGATTCTTTGCCGCGCAGGCCGATTTCCTCGAGGGTCTCGAGGCAATCGGCGACAAACGACGGGCACATGACGGCCAGCTTGCGGATCCCGGTCGAGGCCAGCCGGACCAGCTCGTGGTCCGTATAAGGTTTCAGCCACGGGTCCCGGCCGAGCCGCGATTGGAACGCGACCGAGTATTTTTCCCGGGGGATCCCCGCGTGGCGGACGAAGGCCTCGACGGTGGCGAAGCAATGCGCGCGATAACAGGTCGCTTGCGCGGGCCCCGGCGTCACGCAGCACCTCTCGCTGGCCAGGCAATGGAAACCCGTCGGGTCGGACTTGCGCAAGTGCCGTTCCGGAACCCCGTGGAAACTGAACAACAGGTGATCGTAACCGCCTCCGAGAGGGTCGGCAGCGGCGGCGACCAGCGCGTCCACGTACCGGGGGTCGCTGTAAAACGGGGGCTGCACGGTGAGCGCCGTCGCCGGTGCCAGGCGGAGCAGGGTTTCCCGGACCTTGACGACCACGGTTTCGTAACTCGACATCGCGTAGTGTGGGTAGAGCGGGACCAACAGCAGGTCGTCCACGTCGCGGTCGAGCACCCGTCGGAGCCCGGTTTCGATTGAAGGGTTCTGATAGCGCATGGCGAGTTCGACCGGGACGGACACACGCCGCTGCAGCTCGGCCTGGACGCGCCGGCTGATGACGATCAAGGGGGAGCCTTCCGGCCACCAGATTTTGGCGTAGGCCTCGGCCGTCTGGCGCGGGCGGAATGGCAGGATGAACGCGTTGACGACCAGGAACCGGCTCAAGAAAGAGGTGTCGATCACGCGCTCGTCCATGAGGAACTCGCGCAAGTACCGGCGCACGTCGCGCACCGCGAACGAGTCCGGCGACCCGAGGTTGACGAGCAGCACGCCCTTGCTCATGCGCGAAGACGAAAACCACGAATGAACGCGAAGGAACACGATTGGCGGAAAAGCGGAATCGCGCCTGGTCCGATCCGGTCCGCCTCCCATTCGTGTCGATTCGTGCTCATTCGGGGTGAGTTTTGTCCGGGTCCTCTGCAGCCTTCAGGAACTCGGCGACGCGCTCGGCCACGTGGCAGCCCGAGACGATCGAGTCGCTCAACGAAATGCCGTCCCGGTAATGCCCGGCGAGGAACAGGCCGGGCGCGGCGGTCTCGAGCTCGGCCATCCGCTGGCGGTACCGGCCGTAGCCGAGGTTGTATTGGGGGATGGCCCGGGGATAAAAGACGCAATGGCGGAAAGTGGGTTGGCCGCGCACACCCAGGAGCACGCGCAGGTCTTCAGTCGTCAGCGCGCAGAGCTGGTCCGGCGGCAGGGATGCCAGCTCGGGATACCGTTCGCCGCCGATATAACTCGTCAGGGTCAAGTGCCCGGCGGGCGCCCGATTCGGAAACAAGGACGAGGAGAAGATGGTGCCGAGGATTTTGAATCCTTCGACCTTCGGGATCAACATGCCGAACCCGGCGCAGGGATGCGCGACGTCCTCCCGTCGAAAACCCAGCACCACGCTGGCCACGGGTGGATAACGAATCTCCGAAAACGCCGACAGGTCCAGCCGCTTGCCCCTCGGCGCGGTTGTGCCACCGCTTCCGGGCGCCGGCTCACCGCGGTTTGGTTCCGCGGTCAGTGCGCCGTGGCCGGTTGAGCCGGCGATCCAGGGGTCCTTCTCCGCCTCCACGCAGAGCTCCAACTCCGCCAGCTTGAAGGCGGTCCCGGCATAGACCACTCCCCTATGTTCGGTCCGCAACTCCCGGCCGTCCGCCCGCCCCGCCACCGTCCAACCTTCGGCGGTCCGGCACAGTTTTGTGACCGAAGTGTTCAGGCGTACCGCGTCGCCAAGGCGCGCGCGCAGCGTGTCCGGCAGCACTTGCAGCCCCTCGTCGAATGAGAATTTCGGCGCGCGGTCCTTGGCGACTTCGCCGCGTCGCTTGCGTTCGCGGGCGCCCAGGATTTGGCCTTTGATCAGCGAACCGTAGCGGGCCTCGAGTTGGCCGAGCTTGGGGAAGGCCTGGGGCACGGACAGCTTGTGCGGGTCGCCCGCATAGACGCCGGCGACGAGCGCGTCGATGGCGTGCTCGAGAAACTCCTGGCCGAGCCGGCGGATGACGAAGTCGGCGACACTTTCCTCCTGCCCATCACGGCGTGGCGGCACGAATGGCTCGCGCAGCACGGCCAGCTTGGCGCGGACCGTGAACAGTTCGGTCGTCAGGAACCCCAGCGGCGCGGACGGCATCGGGATGGGGCGCCGATAGCGGACCACGTAACGCGCCGCGGCCCGCGGATCGGGATCGAGCCGGCGCGACTCCAGGCCCGCGTCACGGACCAGTTTGGTGATTTTCGGCGAGGTCTCGAGGATTGTGTTCGGGCCGAACTCGGCGAGGTAACCGTCCTGGCGAAGCGACCGGATCACGCCGCCGACGCGCCCGCTGGCCTCATAGACGGTGACCGGGACGCCCTGGCGCTGGAGGGAGAACGCCGCGGACAAGCCGGTGATGCCCGCGCCAATGACGGCCACGGATTTCATCGGTTGATCGCGCCCGGGAGCGGGTGGGATTTGCGTCGTTCGGTCATGCCACCGGCAGCTTATTGGATTCCGGCGGTCCGTCAATCGCCGGGCTGACCGCGAGCGCTTCCAAGGCCGGCGTCCGTCAACGTCCAGCGCCCGCGACCCGACGAAAGGCCTCGGAGGCCTCGGCCAACCGGCGCTGCTCCGCGTCAAACGTCCAGAATGTGTCCGCGCGAAGAGTGATGGCGATCGCCACGTGCCATAGGTCAAGCGCGGCCGCGCCGAGGGTTTCCGAGTTCAGATCGTCCGCGAGAACCGCCGCTCCTTGACCCCGGGCAGGTAGGCGTCGAAGCGCATCGCGATGTTCCGGATCAACAGGCGTCCGGCGTCGGTCACCGAGAGGGCCTGGTCGGTGCGCCGGAGCAGGCCATCGGCCTCAAGGTCGTCGAGCGACGCCAGTTCGCGGTTGAAATACTTCGGAAACTCGAGGCCGAGATCGCGCGACATCGCGCGATAGTCCAGGCTTAAGTCGCACATCAACCGCATGATGGTCCGGCGACGGACCTTGTCGTCGTCATTCATGACGTAGCCCCTGGCGTGCGGCCAGCGACCCGCGTCCAGGGCCGCCGCATAGGCCGGCAGCTCCTTCTCGTTTTGCCAATAAACGCCGTCGGTCTGGGAAATCGACGACATCCCGAACGCGTAGATATCGGCGCCGCCGCGGGTGCTGTAGCCCTGGAAATTCCGCTGGAGGGTCTTTTGCTCCTGGGCGACCGCCAGCTCGTCCGTGTCCTTGGCGAAATGGTCCATGCCCACGTAGCGGTAGCCTTCCGCGGTGAGCTTTTCGATGGTGAACTTCAGCAGGTCGAGTTTGACCTCGGCGGTCGGCAAGGCGTCCTTTTCGAGGATTTTCTGGGCCGGCTTGATCCACGGCACGTGCGCGTAGCTGAAGATCGCGAAACGGTCCGGAGACAGTTCCAGGATTTCGTCAAGGGTGCGCGCGAACGAGTCCACGGTTTGGTAGGGCAGGCCGTAGATCAGGTCGATGTTCAGCGATTGGAACCCGGCGGCGCGGATCCAGCCGACGACCTCGGCGGTCAGTTCACGCGGTTGGATGCGGTGCACGGCCTTCTGGACGACCGGATTGTTGTCCTGGACGCCGATCGAGGCGCGGTTGAACCCGATCTCGCGCAGGGCGGTCAACTGGTCGTGGGTGCAATGGCGTGGATCGATCTCGACGCCCGCCTCGAGCTCGGGCGCGAGGCGGAAATGTTTGTGGATCAGCTCGCCCAGGGCGCGGAGTTCGTGGGCGCGGAAGAAGGTCGGAGTGCCGCCGCCGAAGTGGAGTTGGACGACCTGGCGTTGGGGATGGAGCGAAGGGGTGACGAGGGCCAGTTCTTTGGCCAGGTAGCCGAGGTAATGGCCGGCCTGGTCGTGCTGCGTGGTGATGATCGTGGTGCACCCGCAGAACCAGCAGAGCGCCTCGCAAAACGGGAGGTGGAAATAGAGCGAGAGGTCGCGTGGGGTTTCGTTGTTCTGCCGGATACGCTCCCGCAAGGTGTCCCAGGCGACGGATTCGGTGAACTGCGTGGCCGGCGGATACGACGTGTAGCGCGGGCCGGGCACGTTGTATTTCTTGATCAGGTCGAGATTGACTTCTAGTTTACCCATTTGAACTCATGAACAGTTTCCACCAGCTTGGCAATGTTTTCAATACTGGCGGCCGGGGGCAGCCCGTGGCCGAGGTTGAAGATAAACCCGTTCCGGCCCCGCATCTCGGTGAGGATGCCGGTCGCGGCGGTCTGCACCGCCTCGGCCGTGCTGGTGAGCACCGCCGGGTCGAGGTTGCCCTGGATGCCGACGTGCTCGGGCAAACGGCGCCGCACCTCCGCCAGCCGCACCGTCCAGTCCACCCCGACCACGCTGGCGCCGGTGGCGACGAGGACCTCCCAGTTCTGGTTGGCGCCTTTGGCGAAGACGAGGACCGGCACGGGGTCGCGCAACGAACGGATGATCTGAGCCATCCAGCGCGCCGAACCGAGTTCGAAATCCTCCGCCGGCAGCAGGCCGCCGAGCGTGTCGAAGATCTGCAGTGCGTCCACGCCGGCGTCGATCTGCATCTGGAGATAATCGGTGACGGCGGCGGTGAGGTGGCCCAGGAATTCCTGGAACCAGGCGGGGTCTTCGCGGAACGCGCGCAGGGCGAGTTGGAAGGTCTCGGCGCTGCCGCCTTCCATCATGAAATTGGCCAGGGTCCAGGGAGACCCGGAGAAGCCGAGCAGCGCCGTCTCGCCGCCCAGTGCGGTTTTGGCCAAACGCACCGCGTCGGCGACGTAGCCCAGGCGCTGGCGCACGGCGCCCCAGTTCAGGCGCGCGAGATCGGCGGGCGCGCGCACGGCGAACTCCATCGCAATGCCGCCGGTATCGCGGAACTGATAGGACTGTCCGAGCGCCTCGGGCACGACCAGGATGTCGCTGAAGAGGATGGCGGCGTCGAAACCGAAGCGGCGCACCGGCTGGAGCGTGACCTCGGCGGCCAGGCTGGGGGTGCGCACCAGTTCGAGAAACGAATGCTTTTCCTTGAGCTGCCGGTATTCGGGCAGGGCGCGTCCGGCCTGGCGCATGATCCAGATCGGGGGCCGATCGACGGCGCGGCAGTGGCAGGCATTGAGGAATCGCTGCCGGTGGCTCAAGGGGTCCAACGTCACGGCCGCCGAGCATAGGGCAATGCGGGGCGATTTTTCAAAAGGTTTCGCGCCGGCTGCTCCATGGCGCAGGCCCTTCGTCCAACGGCCTGCGATGGTGCTGGCGCGGCGTGCAAAGTGGATGGAGGTCGGAAGTGAAAGGCCGGAAAACTTCTGATGGCACGGCCAGCGGTCAGAAGAGCGCCTCGCTGGGATTGAAGCCAGGTCCAGGTCCCGTCAGCACCGTCACCGCTGCGGGTCGCAGACCCGCGCTCCAAAACGAGCCTGGCGGTAATCGTGCGCGCCAGCGTTGACGGTGGCGGCTCCTGGCATTACAAGGGCGGGCGGCAACAGGCGTGCGTATGCATTGTCAGGCGTATGCATTCGAGATTTCAAATTTGAAATCTCTGGCCGAGTCCTGCTCGCGCCAGTTGCGCGCCCGGGCCGATTCGCTCCAGAATTCGGAAATCAAAGGCCAGCGGCATCTGACCGCCACGTCCCGGCGCGCCGGCGAACAAAAACGCCGCGGCGCTGCTTTCCAAAAGGAGTTGTTGCAACGGCTGCCGCTCGGCCATCCGTTGCGCCGGGACGCCGAGGAACGAGGGTTGGTGTGAGCGCCGATCCGTGAAATCCGTTTGCTCCGCGGTCAGCCTGCCTCACGCGCAGAGGCTGACCCAGTCCACGGAGCCGGCCAGGACGGTGTCGAGGCCGGTCTGGGCGCGCAGGAGATTGACGACCAGTTGATCGAGGGTCGCCAGGTGAAACGGCTTGGCCAGGTAGGCGGCCCCGGCAGTTTCCAGAAATGCCCGGGTCTCCTCGCCGACCGCGTCGCCGGTCAGGAAGATGAACCGCTTGGCCAGGGCCGGTTTAAGCCGGGTGACCGCCAGAAAGAATTCCTTTCCGCTCATGAAGGGCATGCGGTAATCGGACAGGACCAGATCGAAATCCCGGTGGGCCACCAGTTCGAGCGCCTGCCGTGCCGAGTCACACACCGTCGTCCGATAACCCCGCAGTCCGAGCAGTTCGCCAATGGTCCGGGCGACCATGCCTTCGTCGTCGAGAACCAGGACGTGGGCGGGCGGGGCCGTGGCCGGCGGGAGGGGGTCCTGTTTCATGGTCGCGGCGTTTGGCTGGGGCCGGCGGATCACCGGTTATGATTTGTTTT
>JAGWYX010000203.1 GCA_018969165.1 Verrucomicrobiota bacterium | reverse complement strand
GCAGCAGCAGGCCGACGCCCGAAATCAGGATCACCGGGCCGATCGCCAACTGGAGTATGGTCACCAGCTCGCTCAAATGCACCGCGCCAACGTAACCGGTCCGCCGCCCCAGCACAGGCAAAAACTCAGTTTGACCTTTGGACTTTGGACTTTGGACTTGGCTGGACCCGCTCTATAACTGCCCCCATGAGTCACGTCGCCGCCCCGGGCGTCGAACCGCTGTCCACGCCGCTGGCGGCGCTCCCAGGCGTCGGTCCGGAACGCGCCGCGCAACTGGCCCGGCTGGGCCTGCGCACCATCGGCGAGTTGCTCCTCCATCGCCCGCGCCGTTACGAAGACCGCCGTCGGCTCGTGCCCATCGCGCGGTTGGGCCGGGACCAGGCCGCGGTCGCGCGCGGCACCGTCGTCGCGCTCGGCCTGAAACGGTTCCGCGGCGGCGCCAAGTCGGTGTTCGAGTTGATCCTGGACGACGGCACCGCGCGGCTCCACTGCCGGTGGTGGAACCTGCCCTACATGCAGCGCTACTTCGCCCAGGGCGACGTCGTCCTCGTGTATGGCAAATTGTGCGGATTCAAACCGCGCGCGATCGACCACCCGGAGACTGAAGTCGTCGAGGAAACCGACGAGCCCTCGATCCACCTCAACCGTGTCGCGCCGGTTTATCCCCTGACCGAAGGGCTGCCCCAACGCTGGTTGCGCGCGCTGGTCTGGCGCGCGCTGGCCCGGTTCGAGGCTCACCTGACCGAGCCCCGGCCGGGGCTGGCGCCGCCGGACCTGCCGTCCCGCGCCGCCGCCATCCGCGCGTTGCATTTTCCGGCGGAAACCGCCGACGCCGAACGCGCCCGGCAGCGGCTCGCGCTGGATGAGTTCCTCGATTTGCAACTGGCGATCCAGGGGCGCCGAAAGCAACTCTTCGCGCACGCGTCGAGCTTGCCCTGCGCCGGGGACAACCGCCTCATCAAACCGTTCCTCAAGCAGCTCGGCTTCGAGTTGACCGCGGCCCAGACCGCCGTCCTGCGCGAAATCCGGCGCGACCTCGGCAGCGGCCGGCCGATGCGCCGCCTGCTCCAGGGTGACGTCGGCTCCGGCAAGACGGTCGTCGCGGCGTGCAGCGCCTTGATGGCCCTCGAGAGCGGCTACCGCGCCGCGCTCATGGTCCCGACGGAAATCCTGGCGGACCAACATTTCGCCACCTTCAGCCGTTGGTTCACCCCACTCGGGGTCGAGGTCCACTTGCGCACCGGCGCCCGACGAACGTCCTCGGCGCCGCCGCCGCATGCGCAAGCCGGTTCTGACGCCGGTCCGGCAGCCGCTCGCGGGGCCGGGCCCGCCCCGGGTCGGCTGAACCCGCCGCAGTTGACGCTCGGCACGCACGCCCTGATCGAAGCCGGGTTCGTCCCGGAGAATCTCGGCCTGGTGATCATCGACGAGCAGCACAAATTCGGCGTCGCCCAGCGCGAGCAGTTCGTCCGCAAAGGACACTACCCTCACCTGCTCGTCATGACCGCCACCCCGATCCCGCGCACGCTCGGTCTGACGCTCTACGGCGACCTGGACATTTCGGTGATCGACCGGCTGCCGGCCGGGCGCGGCCCGGTGAAAACATTCGTCCGGTCCGCCGAGCGTTTGCCCAAGGTCTGGGAGTTCATTCGCGCGAAGCTCGCCATTGGTCGCCAGGCCTACGTCGTTTACCCGCGGGTCACCGAGGGCGATGACGATTTGAAAGCGGTCACGAAGGAGTTCGAGAACTTATCGCAGCAGCTCGCCCCGTTTCGCGTCGGGCTGGTTCACGGCCGGCTGCGTGCCGAACAACGCGAGCGGGTGATGGCGGACTTCCGGGCCAACCGCCTGAACGTGCTGCTGGCCACAACGGTGATCGAGGTCGGCGTGGACGTGCCCAACGCGACGGTGTTGCTGGTCGAGAACGCCGAGCAGTTCGGCCTGGCGCAACTCCACCAGCTCCGGGGCCGCATCGGCCGCGGGGGCCATCCGGGCTACTGCATCCTGGTGGCCGACCTCCAGACGCCGGAGGCGCGCCAACGGTTGAAGGTGCTCGAGGAAACGGCCGATGGATTTCGCATTTCGGAGGCCGACCTGAACCTGCGCGGCCCGGGCGAGTTTCTCGGTCAACAGCAAAGCGGTTTGCCCCCGTTCCGGTTCGGCGACCTGCAACGAGACCGCGTTTTGATCGAGCGCGCGCACCAGTTGGCCGCCGAATGGCTGGCGCGCACGCCATGATGCGGACCGCGGGTGGTCCGCAACCCGCAGCCGCCCGCCGCGCGCTGCGGCCTTGGGAAAATCGTTCTGCAGATAGTAAAGCCGCGCCAGCAGGCAGCGGTTATGAACGTTGTCTTTGAGCTTCAGCCTGGCTTCGCACACGGCGACGGCCGCCGGCCTGTCATCGTGGGCAAGATCCGCGATCAGAACGTCCCAAGCGCTGTCGAAATTGGGATTCAACGTCACCGCGCGACGAAGCGCGGCTTTGGCTGGGCCCTCCTGCCCTGCCGCGGTTTCGAGCAGGCCGAGAACTGCTAAGGCGCCGGCGGCGAAATGAGGGTCCTGGTTGTTGCACAATGGCCGCACCTGCTTGATTAACGGACCCGACATCTGACGCAGGAAACGCTGCTCGCGGCGAAGGGCGTGCTCGCAGGGCGGGGGAGGCGGCGCCTCAGTTCATGAGGCCAATCCATACGCATTTGCGAAAGGAGGCCTCCCATAAACCGATCCCCCCTGACCGGGGGGGGGCGGTGTGTCGCGCTCCATCTTTAAAACACGGGCTAGGGCTTCGCCCAGACAAATTCCCCGTCCGCCACCCCCCAGTCCAGCCCAAAGAATCCGGCGCCGCGAATCCCGCCAACTCCCTGGGTCAGCATCTCCGGGCCGATCACGGTGCAATCCGGGTAGCCCAGACCCGAGATGAAGTACGGCAAACGGTCGGTCAGGCGCAACCCGGGCAGGCCGGTCCCGCTGACGGCCCCGACCAACGCGTGGTCGCTGCGGGGATTGGGTCGCACAAAGACGCAGGCCAGGTCCTCTCCGCGCAGTTCATGGTCGCCGACGCGCACCGTGCCGCGCGACACCTGCACCGGGCTGTCCGCCAGCAGGAACGGCCAGGCCGCGTTGCTGTCGGCATTGCCGTACAAAATCACGTTGGGCACATAGCGGCCGGGTTGCACGGCTTCCTTCGAGAAGCGCAGGTAGGCACTGTCCGAGAGCACCGACACCGAGCCGTTACCGCGGTACCAGAATTGCCCGGCATCAAACCGCGCCTTGGCCAGCGCCCATTCCGTTTCCTCCGCCGTGCCCCGCGTCCCATAGACAAGAACCATGTGGTTGCGGAATGCCTCCTTGAACGGGCCGTACCGGTGCGGCCCCTTGAGCGCCACTGCCGGCGCGCCGGTCAACGCCCAACTGTCGCCCTTGCGCTCGAGCCAAATCCGGCCGGCTCCCGCCCTCGCAGCCGGGCGCGCGGCCGATCCCCCGGGCTTGATCGCCGGCCAGGCGATGTTGGTCAGCGATTGGCCGTCCAGCGACACGGTGAGTGGCGAGCCGGGCTCGAGGATCGTGCCGGCCAAGGACAGGCGCGCCACGTTTTCGGTCGAGCCGACGACCCGGTGCCGGCCCGGATCCCACCGGGCGTCCACCGAGCTGGGTTGTCCTTGGCGGCGCTGGGCCTCGATCACCAGCCAGTGGCAGCGCGCCGAGATGGCGGGGTTCACCGTGGTGAAGCGGATGCGCCGCACCTCGTCATCCGCCGGCAGCCGGTGGCGGGCGAAGCAATCGAACATCGGCGCCCAATCCACGCAGTCAGCGCCGGGCTCGTCCGAAATATCCCACCAATGGCCCACGCCCGGCTGTTCGTAGTATTCGAAATCATGATGAAAGCGGCTTAACTGCGCGCGCATGGTGCGGGCTTCCCGCACCGGCACGTTGTCGTCCTGGCTGCCGTGCAGGATGTAAATGGCCTCGGAGATGAAATTAGTCTCCAGCCGCAACGTGTCACTCGCCGCCGCCGACCGCCGCAGCAAATCGGCGATCGCGTCGGGAGGAGCGGCCTGGTTGGTCTCGACGTACGAGGTGAAACTGATCCACCCGGCGCTGGGTCCGACGGCCGCGAACCGGTCCGGGAACAGCGCCCCGAGTTGCCAGGCCCCGTGCCCGCCCATCGAGTGGCCGGTGAGGTAAACCCGTTGTGGATCGGTGTGGAGTTCCTCCTGGGCCAGGTCCAGCACTTCCAACGCGTCCAGCCGCCCCCAATCCTCCCAATCGAATCCGTACGGCCGCCGGTTGGTCGGGCAAACGATGTGGCCCCAGGCCTTCGGCGAGTAAGCGTCGGCCTGGCCGATCGCCTCGACGCTGGCGCCGTGCAACGAGAGGAACAGCGCCGGCGGCGCCGTCGGCGACCGCAACGGGTGGGCGGGGTTGACGGCGTAATACTGGACGCTGTCATCCAGCGGGCTCAGGAAAGTCCGCTTGAACGTCTGCCCGGGACTCCGGACGCGCAAGCCGACGCGGGCGGCGCTCAGGGTGGCCCGGCGACCCGACGCCAGCCGAATCAGTTCCAACCGCACGGAATAGTCCCCGGGTCGCTGGAGGCGCGGGGGGATCAGCGAGAACGCGACCTTGCGCGTGCCGAGCGGCGGGATGCTGAATGGAAACCGCGGCCCGGGGACCGAGCCGTTCCCGGTCGCCTGGAGCTCGGCGTGGTCCAGTTCGTTCGTCGAGGCGTTCAGCACCACGATCGCGCCGAGCGCCAGTCGTGATTCACCCTCGATCAGGTCCGGCAAGGTCGGGTCGTCGAGATTCAAGACCGCCGGCGACGCCGGCGGCACCAGCCGGGCCTTGAACCGACCGCGCGGGCAATGAAACAGGAAATCATTGCTGCCGCGCCGCAGCCAAACCGGCAGGCGCACATATCCGTAGGCGTACGGGTCGCCCACGCGCGGTTCGCCGTTGACATACACCATCCCGTGACCGCGCGCCTCCAGCACCATCACCCGGTCGCGGTCCGATTCCACGGTTACGTCCGCATACCCGCCCCGGAACGCCGCATGCTCGAACCAGCCGTCCGCTTTGGCATTCAAGCTCTCCCAGGTCCGCACCGCGCCGTCCGGAGTGGTCACCGTGTCCCCCGCCCGCGGCGGCGTCCAGTGGCCGGCAACCACCTGCGCCTCGATCGCGTCCGTGTGCACCGCCCAACGCCCGAACCGACCCACCGGCCGGATCACCAGCGCCCGGGTGAAAGCAATTTCCCCGGCAACCGTCGGCACCGCCTCCGGCCCGGCGCCGAACCCGACGCCGCCGAGCAATAGGCTCAGCACGATCCCCAGCCAGGCGCACCTCGGACCTGAGGCCCGCTGCCGCGCGTATCCCCGATCCAGCAACTGCGTGATCCCGCCGCTCGCCGCGCCCGGCTGATCGGGTCCCGGAGGCGGGGAACCCAGACGGCGAAAGCGACACCGGGATTTGATTTGATGATAAGGAGAGCACATAAGACGGAGCGCAAATTGGCGGCAACCGGGAATTGGCGTCATGCAGTCGAGGTCCAAGTGTAGGCCAACCCCGGCGGACTGGATACTACTTTTTCGGGTGAATCTTTTGCCGGGTCTCCCTATCCTCGACCTCACCACTATGAATTTTAGCGCAAGCCAAAGGGGCTTCCAACCGGCGCTTGCTGCCGGATCGCGCATCGCGGCCGGCCGCGTTTGCCTCCTGCTGGCCATCGCCCTGGCCTCGGCGGAGGCGCAAACTCTGGACCGCACCCAGGCGCGCTCGATGGTCGTCTCCCGCTACGGCATCGTCGCCACCGAACAACCGCTGGCCTCGCAGGCCGGCGCCATGATCCTGGCCCAGGGCGGCAACGCCATCGATGCCGCCGTCGCCGCCAACGCCGCCGTCGCCGTCGTCCAGCCAATGATGTGCGGCATCGGCGGCGACTTGTTCGCCATCGTTTACGAGGCCAAGTCGGACCGGCTCTACGGACTGAACGCCAGCGGCTGGGCCCCGGCCGGGCTGACCCTCGAACATCTCCGGCACAAGGGCCTGAACGCCATGCCGCAAAGCGGGATTGATGCCGTCACGGTCCCGGGAGCCGTCGCCGGCTGGGACCAGTTACTGCGCCGCTTTGGCCGCAAAAATCTCGCCACGGTGTTGGCCCCGGCGACCCGCCTGGCCGCCGACGGTTTCCCGGTGCCGGAGTTGGACAGCGGCTACTGGGCCGTCGGCGAACGATTGCTGCGCCGCGAGCCGGAGGCGACCCGCACTTATCTGCCCGGTGGACACGCTCCGCGGTTGGGCCAGGTCTTTCGTAACCCCGATCTCGCCTGGTCCTATCGCCAGATCGCCGCGCGCGGCCGCAAGGCCGTCTATGGCGGCGCCATCGGCCGCCGGATCGTCGCCTGCTCGCAGCGCCTCGGCGGCACCATGACCCTCGCGGACCTGGAGCAGTTTTCCGCCGCCTGGGTCGATCCGATCTCGACGACTTACCGCGACTGGACCGTTTACGAGCTGCCCCCGAACGGGCAGGGCATCGCCGCGCTGACGATGCTCAACCTCATGGAGAACTTCCCACTCGCCGAATACGGCCACCACTCGGCCGACGCCTTGCACGTAATGATCGAGGCCAAAAAGCTCGCCTACGCCGATCTCCTGCGCTATGTCGGCGACCCGAAGTTCAGCCGGGTGCCAGTCGCCGGGATTCTCTCCAAAGCTTACGCCCGCCGGCGCGCCGCTTTGATCGACCTGTGGCATGCCAACCCGCATGTGGCGGCCGGCACACCGCCGGGCGCGGCCGGCGAGACCACTTACCTCTGCGCGGTGGACCGCGACGGCAACATGGTCTCCCTTATTCAGAGCAATTACGGCGCGTTCGGCTCCGGTGTGGTGCCGGACGGTGCGGGGTTCG
>JAGWYX010000202.1 GCA_018969165.1 Verrucomicrobiota bacterium | reverse complement strand
TTTGTCGTACGTGCGACAAAAGGTCGTCGAGGTATTGGAAGTCACGGGTCTCTTACCGCGGGTCGAGTGAGTTATGCGGAGACAACGAAGGCGAAGGGCGGGGCCCCGGCCGAAGGGCGGAGCCGGCGAGTTTTTCGTAGAAGCGTTTGAACCGGCGTGACTCATGAACTTCAATTCTGTCACCCGGCTCGCGGACGATGCGGACGGCAGCGCCGGGGGTCCGCGCAATCAGTTTCAAGCCCGCCGCCGGCCCGAGGACGCTGACCGGTTTGGTCAGGCTGTCACTGGTCAAGCCGTTCCGCGCGATCACGGTGACCAGGCTGTGATCGGTGAGTCCGATGCCGGTGTGCGGGTTGACAATATGCGAAAAGCGCGTGCCATTGATCTCGAGTCGTTGGAAGGTGTCGCCGGAAGTCGAGATCGCCGCGTTGGCCAGCAACACGAAGCGAGGGGGCGGAGCGTTCGGCGCATCCAACGGCAGGAGGGCGACGCGCCATCCCAGCTTGCCCGGTGGCGGACCGCTCATGGCCATGTCACCGCCGCCGGAGACCAAGGCGCGATCAATCCCGTGCTGTCTGAGGGTTGCCACCGCGGCATCGACCGCATAGCCCTTGGCAATGCCGCCCAGATCGAGTTGCATCCCCGGGACCCGCAACTTGACGGCATGGGTCTTGGGGTCCAGTTGCAGCTTCTGATAACCGACGGCGTTCATCGCGGCGTGGAGCACGGCGGGGTCAGGCAGCCGCTTGACGCGCCGGGCCGTGCGCCAGAGCCGGACGCAGGGCCCGACGGTCACGTCGAAAGCGCCGTCCGTGCGGGTGGCCAAGGCTTGGGCCTGCCGGAGGACGCGCCACAGGTCGTCGCTCACCTTGACCCAGCGTCCCTGACCTGAGCTGCGGGACAGCCGGCTGAGTTCGCTGTCCGGATCGTAATCACTCATGATATCGTTCAATTGCGCAATCCGATCGAAGGCGGCATTGGCGGCGGATTGGGCGGTCGCGGAGTCGGCGGCGTAGAGCACGATGCGGAAGGGGACGGCCATTTCCACGCGGTCGAAGGCGAAGCGTTGCAGGGCCGTGGCACGATCCGAGCGGCTGGGGGTGGCGCATCCGGTCAGGACCGACAGGGCCAGCCACGCGAGCCATCCGGATTTTCTTGGTGCTCGAGGCGCGCGCGAGGCCTCAATTCCGCGTTGTCGAAGAACGAGACGTGAGCAACACAGCGAGGCAAGAACTTGACTTGACGGCCACATGTTTGAGAAATCAAGGATTCGAGAGTCGTTGAATCTTGAAACTTGCCGACATCAAGTCAAGTATTGGCGTCCCGTTTGGCGTCTGGGCATCTGGGTGCATTCGGTCAAGGGCACTCGCAAGCGCGGTGGTGGCGGTGGCACAGGTCTGGGCGGTCTCGGGCGCACCGCGAGTGGAGGTGATGGCGGATATGCTGGAGGCATTCGCGCCGGGGCATGCCCACGACACGTTGGAATGCGCGGTGCGCCGCCCTGCCACCGCTGGCGGGATCCAGGAGGACGGTCTCTTTGAACATCCGCTGAACACGCGGACACCGGCGCGAGTTGACTACGATTTGAGGTTGCCGGCGTGCGCCACTAACGCGCGGCTCCTGCTGGCGTTTGATCTCGCGTTGTCGGATGGGGTCAAATTGGGTACTGGCGAGGACGGCGTGCGTTTTCGGGTCGAGATCGAAGGCCAAACGGTATTTGGGCAGGCGGTGCACGAGTGCCGCTGGTCGGCGCACGCGGTGGACCTGACGGCGTTTGGCGGGCGCCGCGTGCGGTTGGCGTTGTTGGTCGATGGGTTGCAAAACACCAGTTACGATTGGGCTGTGTGGGGCAATCCGCGTGTCCTGTATTTTGGGGAAGGCACGCGAAACCAAGCATCGGCGGTCCCGATCGCGACTGGCGCCCTGGCGGTGAACTATCAACCCGGCCAGAGTTTCAAGATTCGCCTGAGCGCATTGGGAGGAGGTCAGGCGCGGGAGTGGCAGGTGCCGGCCGAGGGGGTGGCCAGGGCGAGGCAATGGTTTGCGGTTGATTTTTCACTGCCGACGGCCAAGGGCCTTGAGGTGACGTGGGAACCCCAGGCGGCGTTGGACGTTCATTCCGTCTGGCTGGGTGCGTTTCCGCCTCAGCTTGAACTGGTCCGGCTCTCCGTCGCCGCGGCGGTGCCCGTGGCCGGTCAAGCGGTCCCGCTGCGGGTCGAGGCGAAGAACAGCGGACGCGGCGCGTTGGCGGCGGGCGGGGCCCACGTCGAACTTTCGGTTGGGGCGGAGGCATTGTTGTCCGTCACGTTGCCGGCGTTGGCGCCGGGAGAAGGTTGGCGCCATGACTGGCAATGGCTGTCCCCTGTCCGGCCGGGTCGACGGCAAGTCGAGGCCAGCCTGGTCCTGGCCGGCGAATCACCGAACCAACGACCGAAGCGCTGGTTGGAGACCTTCGCCCCCCCGCGGTCCGAGCGCACGCGGAGTCTCGAGAACGGTCGGATCCGAATTGAATTTGAGAGGAGTGATTCGGGCTATGCCTACGCCCGCATTTTTGGCCGGCAAGGAGATCGTTGGACGCCGGTGGGCGTGTGGCGGCCCTTGTTCCGGATCGTCGAGGACGGCCTTCGTGGCGAAGAGGATTGGGAAGTTCGTCCCCGGCGTTTTCGCAGATGGCAGGGAGACGGCGGGAGTCAAGGGGCGGAGTTTGTGGAGCGATTGCATGATACCGACGGCGTGCCGTGGACGCTCCGATTGCGGATCGCGCTGGCGGCGAACGAACCGGTGGCCCAAGTGCATTACGAATGGCAGGCGGCCGGCGCGCGCGTTCTGCGGGCGCTTTGGGGCCCCAATCTCTACGTCGGGGAGGGGACGACCGGTGAGGCAAAGACGTGGGGTTTGTTCCCCGGCCTGGAGTATCTCTACGGTGCGGAGCCCTCTTCCAGCCCGCGCGATTTCTCGCCCTCACTGGCGGATCGGCGAACGCCAGACTCCACGAAAATCACCGTGCCGCTGATGGCCGTGACGGTTGGCGCGGATAGTCCGATGCCGCCGGCGACGGTCGGACGTTTCTTCGCCTCCGATTCCCTGAAAGATTTGGGCGCCAGGCAAACGGTAGTCGTGGGCCCGTCGGCCGACCTGACCGTGGCGCTGCTCTGGGACCCGCACCAGAAATGGGACGGGCAACACGAATTCCCTGCGACGCGGTTCTCCTCGCCCAACGCGGATGAAGGGATGCGGAATCATCGGCTCGCCCTGTTTCTGCCGTCGGTGCCGGATTTCGTCGCCGAGAATGCGGATCGCGCGCAGGAACCTTACCGCCTGGAGGCCGGCCAACGGTTGACGCTCGACGCGGAGCTGGTGGTGGCGCCGGGGCCGGGCTTGCGGGCATTGAACCCGTGGTACCGGTGGAGCGGCGGGCTCCCGCGCCCGAACCCATGGCCGCGGACATTCGAAGAGGAACTGGCCGTCTGCCGCGCGGGATTTCTGCACACGGTCTGGGATGCGCGCGCCGGGAAGTGGCGTCATTGCATCGGCTGGGCCGACACCGACGCGCCGGGGTTCGCCACGTTGCTGTGGTGGGACGCGCACGTTACGCGGGACCTGGAAGGCGCCCGGCAATCGCGCGAGCGGGTCGAGATGGTGGCGCGAGACATGGTGCGCGAAGGCGGGCCGTCCCTGCTCACCTCGCCCGCGGCCTGCCACATCCTGCGCTGGGAATTTCCGTTCTACTACGGATACCTCCCGGAAGCGCTGCAAGGTCTGGCGGGTCAAATCCAGGGATTAATTCAGAGTCAACGGTCCGATGGCGGCTGGGTATATGAATCGGGCAACGCTCAGCAGGCCGAACTGGGCCAGGCTGGCGACTCGGTCTTGGGCACTTGCGCGGTGCGGGCGTCGCTGCTGGCGCGGTATGCTCGCATCACGGGGGATTCGGCCGCGCGGGCGGCCGCGGAGCGGGCGTTGGGGTTCATGGAGAATTTTCGCGTGCCGCGCGGGGGACAAACCTGGGAATGCCCGATGTACGAACCGGACATTCTGGCGGCGGCCTACGCGGTGGCCGCCGACTGCGATGCCTTCGAGGCGACCGCCGATCCGCGGTGGCTGCACGACGCGGTGTATTGGGCGGAAACGGGTGTGCCATTCATATATCAATGGTCGATGCCGGGCCGGTCGATGATGCTCGGGGCGACGATCCCGGTTTTTGGGAGCACGTTTTACACGCACACCTGGCTGGCGGTGCCGGTCCAATGGTGCGGGCTGGTGTATGCCTATCACGTGTTCCACCTGGCGGAAATCCTGGAAGGGACGAAGGCCGTCGCAGCGACCGGCTCCCCGTTGCCGTTGGCGCTCGACTTTTCGCCGGCCGACTGGAAGCGGGTGGTCGAGCTGATCACCGTCAGTGCGATGAACCAGCAATTCGCGCGTGGCGACCGGATCGGGGCATATCCGGACAGCGTGTCGCGCTTCGAGCATCCGAACCCGCCGTTCATCAACCCCGAGGATATTCTCGACAATGTGCTGCTGCTGCGCGGACAGGATCCGGACATCAAAACGGTCCGCCTGACGCGGGGTGGGCGCACGGTGGTGATCAGTTCCGGCGCGCGCATCACCGACGCGCGCGTGACCAACAAAGGCGTGCGGTTCCGGCTACGCTATTTCGAAGGCGAATCCAGCCACTCGCTCGTGGCGGGATTGAGGCCCGCCGCGGTGCGCGTGGCCGGACGCGCCCTGGGGCAATTGGATCATCCCATGCGGCGGGAGACCGGTTGGTGGTGGGATCAAGCGTCGGGGCGCGTTTACATGACGACACCGCAATCGGCGGAGGCGGTCGAGGTCGAGATCGAGGCTGCGGATTGAGCCGGCGGTCCGCGGTTGCCACGCGTGCGAAAAGGCGTTAAACGTGGGGGGTATGCAATCCCAAGCTTCCGCTCCGATTGGCCGCCGACGTTTTCTGGTGCAAGGCTCGACCCTGGCGGCGGCGCTCACGGTGGTCCCGCGCCACGTCTTGGGCGGCGGGGGGGGCCTTGGCGCGAATGCCAAGCTGAATCTGGGGTTCATTGGCGCCGGCGGCCGCGCGATGGAAGACCTCAAGGAACTGACGAGCGAGAACGTCGTCGCGCTGTGCGACGTGGACTGGGAGCGCGCGGCGGAGACCTTTCAACGGTATCCTGGCGCGGCGAGGTACCGGGATTTTCGGGTAATGCTGGAGAAAGAGAAGGGCCTGGATGCGGTGGTGGTGGCGACGCCGGATCACATTCACGCGGTGGCGACGATGGCCGCGCTCAAGCTGGGCAAGCCGGTGTATTGCGAGAAACCGCTCACGCGCACAGTGCATGAGGCGCGGGCGGTGGCGGCGGCGGCGGCGGCGGCGAAGGTGGCCACACAAATGGGCAACCAGGGGATGGCCTTCGAGGGCAACCGGTTGATCAACGAATGGATTTGGGACGGGGCGATCGGGCCGGTGCGTGAGGCGCATGTGTGGTCGGACCGGCCGACCCACCGGGGGAAACTGCCGTGGTGGTGGGCGCAGGGAATCGAGCGGCCGACCGACACGCCGTCGGTCCCGAGCACCCTGGACTGGGATTTGTGGCTGGGACCGGCTCCGTGGCGACCGTACCACCCGGCCTACGTGCCATTCAAATGGCGCGGGTGGTGGGATTTTGGCTCGGGCGGTTTGGGCGACATGGGGATTCACAACCTGGCGCCGGTGTTTTCAGCCCTGAAATTGGGCGCGCCGGCGAGCGTGCAGGCCAGTTCGACGCCGGTCTTCAAAGAGACGGTTCCGATCGCCTGCACCGTGCATTATCAGTTCCCGGCACGCGGCGACCTGCCGCCGGTTCAGTTGCACTGGTACGACGGGGGCATTCTGCCGCCGCGCCCGGCCGAACTGGAGGAGGACCGGGACCTGGATCCGGAAGACGGAATCCTCTTCGTGGGCGACAAGGGCAAGATGCTCGTCGAGGGATGGGGCGGTGAGCGGCCGCGGTTGATCCCGGAGAGCCGCAACCGGGAGTACCAACGGCCGCCCAAGACATTGCCCCGCTCGATCGGCCATCACCAGGAGTGGGTGGCGGCCTGCAAGACCGGGTCGGCGACGCGCTCGAATTTCGGATTTGCGGGTCCGCTGACCGAGGCGGTGTTGCTGGGGAGCCTTTGCGTGCACTATGGCGGGACGAAACTGTATTGGGACAGCGCCAACCTGAAAGTCACCAACGAGCCGGACGCAAACAAGCTGCTGCATTACCAGTACCGACCTGGGTGGACGCTTTAGCCGCCCGCGGCCAGGGCGGGCTCCGGGAACGCCCCTTGACGCCGGGCTGGAGGCTGGCGCTCCCGAGCGTGATTGACGGCGGATCCAGCTCAATCATGTTGTCCAAATCACAGCTTGCCGCGCGGGTCGTCCTGGGGTTGATCCTGGCCAAAGCCACCGCGCAATTCTGGCTGGTCCGGCGCAATGCTCGCGGTGCGCGAGCCCATGCGGGCGAAGTGCCGGAGGCGTTCCGGGACATGATCGATGCGGTAACTTACGCCCGATCGATCGAGTACACGCTGGCCAAGCTGCGGTTGCGTCAGATCGCCGACCTGGCGGATGCGCTGATGCTGGTTGTGGTTCTGTTCAGCGGGGTATTACCCGCGGCATGGGAATCCGTCAGTCGCGGATGGGGCTCGACCTCCTGGGCCATGTCCGCCTTTTTGCTCGTGGTCAACCTGGGGTTGGGATTGCTCGGCCTGCCGTGGGAGTGGTACGCCCAGTTTGGAGTCGAGGCACGGTTTGGATTCAACACCACGACGCGGCGGCTTTGGTGCCTGGACCGCCTCAAGGGTCTGGCGCTGGGGGTGCTGCTCGGCTACCCGCTGCTGGTGCTGGTGCTGCAACTGGCGAACTGGACGGGCCGGGGGTGGTG
>JAGWYX010000201.1 GCA_018969165.1 Verrucomicrobiota bacterium | reverse complement strand
GTCCCGCTCAAGAAGGAACTGGAGAAACAGCTCGATGTGCCCGTGTTCGTCGAGAACGACTGCAACATCTGCACGCTCGGCATCTACGAGGTCGAACTCCAGGCCAAACCCCAGCACATCGTCGGCATCTTCCTGGGGACGGGCATCGGCGGCGGGCTCATCCTCAACGGCAAGCTGTTCTCCGGGTTCAACCGCACCGCCGGCGAGGTGGGCCACATGGTCGTCGAGGTCGGCGGGCCCAAATGCAGTTGCGGCAACAAGGGCTGCTTCGAGGCCGTCGCCAGCCGCGGCGCCATCTTCCGCAAAATCCAGGCCGCCGTCAAAGACGGCCAGAAGACGCTCCTGACCGAGATGCTGGGGGCGGACCTGGCCGACATGCGCAGCGGCGACCTGCGCAAGGCGATTCGGCGCGGCGACAAGTTTGTCGAGCGCGTGATCGAGGAGGCCGCCGAATACACCGGGATTGCCGTGGCCAATCTCATCAACATCGTCAACCCCGAAGTCGTCGTGCTCGGCGGTGGCATCATCGACGCCCTCGAGGACGAAATGCTGGCCATCATCGTCGAGACGGCGCTGGATTACGCCCTCAACGGCACCGCCAAGGGGATCAGCATCATCTCGACCAAGTTGGGTGACGACGCCGGCATCACCGGCGCCGCCGTCCTGGCTCGGCAGAAGGGGAAGTGATCACCCCGACCGTGGCTGGTGTCCATCGCTGGTCTGCGCCTGAACCGCCTCGAGGCACGGCCGGGCTGCCGCGCGACCCGGTGGCGGAGGGAACGCAGGCTCGAGCCTGCGGCGGCGGGTGCGGGACGGCGCGGCAGCGCCGCCCTACCGGGCGCATGAGCCAAAAACCTGCCTTTGGTAGGGCGACGGCCTCCGGCCGCGCCGCTGGCGGATTTCAGCGCGCGGACGCATCGGGCTGATGACCTTCCAGCGTAAAGCCGTGATCGATGTGGGGACCAACTCCGTCAAACTCCTCGTGGCAGAGACGGATGGCCGGGTCGTCCGACCGCTGCTCGAACAGAGCGAGCAGACGCGGCTGGGTCGCGGGTTCTTCCAAACCCACCAACTCCAGTCCGAAGCGATCGGAGCGACTGCCCGCGCGGTGGCCGATTTTGCCCGGACGGCCGCGGAGCGAGGCGCGGCTGCCACGCGGGTGATCGGCACCAGCGCGGCTCGCGACGCGCGCAACCAGGCGGCGCTGCTCGCCGCGATCCGGCAGGCGGCCGGGTTGCCGATCGAAATCCTGACCGGCGAGCAGGAAGCGGATTTGGTCTTCCTGGGCGTTGCCAGCGATCCGCGCCTGGCGGGTCAACCGCTCCTGATTCTCGACGTTGGCGGCGGCAGCACGGAGTTTATCCTCGGCGAAGGCGACACGCCGCATTTCCGCCAGAGCTTCCGGCTCGGCTCGGTCCGCCTCCTGGAGCAATGCCGCCCGGCCGATCCACCGGCGGCCGCGGCGCTGTCCGAGTGCATGGGCCGGTTGTTCGGCTTTCTTCGAGCGGAAGTGCGACCGCGCCTGGCCCCGGTGCTCGCGGCGCCCCGGTCGCGCCCGGTGCAACTGGTCGGCACCGGCGGCGCGGCCAGCATCCTGGCGTCCATGCAACTGGGGCTGCCCGCCTTCGACCGGGACCGAATCGAGGCGGAGCGGCTGACTCGAGCCCAGGTCCGGCGCCAATTGGAACGGCTCTGGAGCCTGCCGTTGGCCGAGCGCCGGCGGATCGCCGGTCTGCCCCCCGAGCGGGCGGATGTGATGCTCACCGGCGCGGCCATTTACGCGGCGGTGCTCGAGGAGTTCGGCTTGCCCGACCTGCGGGTCAGCACGCGCGGCTTGCGGTTCGCGGCGTTGATGGCGGCGAATTGGTTTTGACTCGAAGCCCGGCTCGGCTATGCTGGCGAGCCTGTTCGGTGGTATTTTTTATGGCGAAATTGACGATCAACGATGTGAACCTGCGCGATCGTACCGTTTTCGTGCGGGTGGACTACAACGTCCCGATGGAGGAGCAGGATGGCCGCATGGTCATCAACGACGACACGCGTATTCGCGAGACCCTGCCCACCCTCGAGGCCCTGATCGGACAGGGCGCCAAGCTGATCCTGGCCGCCCATCTGGGTCGGCCCAAGGGCAAGCGCGAACCGTCCCTGTCTCTCCGCCCGGTGGCCGCCAAACTGGCCGACCTGCTCGGACGCCCGGTGGCCTTTGCCGATGATTGCCTGGGAGAAAAAGTCGAGAAGACCGCCGGGGTCCTCAAGCCGGGCGACCTGTTGCTGCTCGAAAACGTCCGCTACTACGCCGAGGAAGAGAAGAACGATCCGGCCTTCGCGGCGAAGCTGGCCGGCGTCGCCGACGCGTATGTCAACGATGCCTTCGGCGCCGCCCACCGTGCCCATGCCTCGACCGAAGGGGTGGCCCGGGTCATCGCCGGCCGCGGGGGGCCATGCGTCGCGGGGCTGCTGATGGAGCGCGAGTTGAAATTCCTCGGCGAGGAACTCGAACAGCCGGCGCGCCCGTTTGTGGTGATTCTGGGCGGCGCCAAGGTCTCGGATAAAATCCTGGTGATCGACCGCCTGCTCGAGCAGGCCGACAGCCTCCTCATCGGCGGCGGGATGACCTACACCTTCCGGCTGGCCCAGGGAATTCAGATCGGCAAATCCATTTCCGAGCCCGACAAACTCGACGTGGCCCGAGCGGCGCTTGACAAGGCCAAGGGCCGCGGCGTCCGATTTCTGCTGGCCGGCGACGATGTCGTCGCCACGCCCACCGCCACCGGCAAGCTGGACAAGAAAGGTCGCCCGGTCATCGAGATGCGGCAACCACGCGTGAACGAGGGAGCGGCGATCCCGGAGAGCGAAGCCGGCGTGGACATCGGGCCGAAGTCAATTGGCGAGTTCAGCGAGATCATCCGCGGCGCCCGCACCATCCTGTGGAACGGCCCGATGGGGATGTTCGAGGACGCGCGGTTTGCCGCGGGCACCCTGGCCGTGGCACGCGAGGTGGCCGCCGTGACCCAGCGCGGGGCCAAGAGCATCATCGGGGGCGGCGACAGCGTCAAGGCCCTGAACCAGGCGGGTTTGAAGGACCGGGTGACGTTCGCCAGCACCGGCGGCGGAGCCAGCCTCGAATTTCTCGAAGGCAAGGTCCTGCCGGGCGTGGCCATCCTGGCCGATCGCCCGCAATCCGCCGCATGACGGCCCTCCCCAGGCAGCGGCTTTCCAACCCAGCGCAAGCGAGGCGCGTCTCAGACCTCATGCCAGCTTTTCGTGCATCTTCAATTCTCCTTATCCTCCGTTCGTTCCCTCTGCGCGCCTCGCTCATCGAGTCCTTGATGAGCCAGACGGCAGATACGAAGGCGGGCTCAAGCAACTTGACTTGACAACCCCATGTTTGAGAAATCAAGGACTCTACCCCGTATTCCCATGGAAAAAGCGCGCAAACTCCTCATCGCCGGCAATTGGAAGCTGAACAAGACCGTGGCCGAGGCCCTGGACCTGGTCAACGGCCTGCAACGCGAACTGGCCAATCTCAAGGAGGTGGACCTGGTGGTTTGCCCGCCGTTCACCGCGTTGAGCGAAGTCTCGAAGGCGATCCTCGATTCGAACCTGCGCCTGGGCGCCCAGGACATGAGCGAGCACGGCTACGGGGCCTACACCGGGGAGATCGCCGCCGGGATGCTCAAGGAATTCTCCGTGCGTTATGTCATCCTGGGCCATTCAGAACGGCGCCAGTACCAGCGCGAGACCGACGAACTCATCGCCAAAAAGGCCCGCGCCGCCCACGCCGCCTCGCTCAAGCCGATCGTGTGCGTCGGGGAAACGCTGGCCGAGCGCGAAGCCGGCGCGACCGAGAAGGTCGTCGGGACCCAGCTCAAGGGTAGCCTGGCGGGGTTGACCGCGGCCCAGGTCGAGGAGACCGTCATCGCGTATGAGCCGGTCTGGGCGATCGGGACCGGGCGCAACGCCACCGCGACGCAGGCGCAGGAGGTCCATGCCTTCATCCGGGGCCAGCTCGCACAACGGGCGGACGCGGCGGTTGCCAAACGGGTGCGCATCCTATACGGTGGGAGCGTGAAGCCGGCCAACGCCCGCGAGCTGATGAGCCAGCCCGATGTGGACGGCGCCCTGGTGGGCGGGGCCTCGCTCGAAGTCCGCAGCTTCGCGGACATTGTGAAGAACAGCATTTAAACGCAGATTACGCAGATTATGAGTTTTGTGATTGGATTCTTGACGTTCGTCCTGGTGATGAACTGCCTGGTGCTGATGTTGCTGATCCTGATTCAACTGCCCAAGAAGGAGGCCGGCATCGGCACCGCTTTTGGTGGCAGCGCCACCGACGCACTGTTCGGCGCCGGCACCGGCAACGCCCTCACCAAAATGACGAAGTACGCCACGACGCTGTTCATCGTGCTCTCGATCGGGCTCTCGATGCTCAGCGTGCGCGCGACGCGACGCGGCGAATCCGGTCTGCGCGAGGCCCTCCAGAAGCAGGCCACCAAGGCAACCGCGCCCATGACGCCGACCCCGCCGGCGCCAGGATCCAGCGCGCCCCTGGTGACCAGCGGGCTGCTGAGCAACCTGAGCCTGACCACCGCGTCCAACGCACCTGCCGCAAAGCCGGTACCCGGCGCTCCGCCCGCCAACCAGACCTCCGCCCCGCCCAAGAAACCCTAGCGAGGCGCGCCTCAGACCTCATGTCACCTTCGGCATTCACCTTCGCAGGTGCGTTTCCTTCGTTCGTTCTCTCCGCGCGCCTCGCTCATCGAGTCCTTGAGGCGGAAAACGCAGGCGGCCAATGAGGCGGCAAAACTTGATCTGATGACAGCAAGTTTCAAGATTCAAGGACTCTAGCGAAGCGTCGCCTCGGCCTCGGTTCATCCCGAATGGGCACCCATCATACCTCGAGCCGCTCGTTCGGTGACGGGTTTCCGTGGGTGTTTCGAAGTCGTTTGCTGATCCGACCCTGGTCAGTCAGACCTCGCCCGTCCGCGGCCGGTCTTTGGATTCGCCGTCGCGCCTTCGTCGCCGGCCTGTTGCTGGTGTTAGCCTGGACCGGCTGCGTGCGTCGCGAGCCGCGCGCCGACCTGGTCATTCTCAACGGCGCCGAAATTGAATCGCTCGATCCGGCGATCGTCACCGGTCAACCGGACCTTCGAGCCGTGGCCGCCCTGTTCGAAGGGCTGCTGCGCAATGATCCCGCCAACGGTCAGCCGATCCCCGGCCTGGCCGGGCGCTGGGACATTTCCTCGGACGGCCGGGTCTATACCTTTCACTTGCGCCCCGACGCCGTGTGGTCCACCGGCGAACCGATTACGGCCGCCGACGTCGTCTATTCCTGGCACCGAGTGCTGGACCCGGCCACCGCGTCGGACTATGCCGGCCAGTTATTCCCGGTGCGGAACGCCGAGGCCTACAACAGCGGCCGGCTCAAGGACCCCGGCCAGGTGGGCGTGCGCGCCTTGGACCCGCACACCGTGCGCGTCGAACTCGAACAACCCACCGCCTATTTCCTGGATCTCTGCGCCTTCCCGACGCTGGCGGTCGTCCCGCGACAAACGATTCAGCGGCACGGCGACCGCTGGATCCTGGCCCGGCCGCTGCCCGTCAGCGGCGCGTATGAACTGGTGGCCTGGCGGCTCAACGACAAAATCCGGCTGTGCAAGAATCCGCGCTACTGGGACGCGGCCCATACCCGCACCGGGCTAATCGATCTCCTGCCGGTGGGCAGCGCCAGCGCCGCGCTGAATCTTTACATGACCGGCGGCGCCGACATCGCCTGGGACAAGGAACTGGTGCCGGTGGACCTGGTGGACGCTTTGATGACGCGGCCGGACTTCCACACTTACGATTATCTGGGCACCTACTTCATCCGGTTCAACGTGACGCGCAAACCGTTCAACGATCCCCGTGTCCGCCGGGCGCTGGCGCTGGCGATCGACAAGCAGCGAATCGTCCAGCGCATTACGCGCGCCGGCGAGCGGGTGGCCTCCAGCCTGTGTCCGTCGGGCATGGCGCATTATCAACCGCCGGACGGCCTGGGCTATGACCCGGCGGAGGCGCGCCGGCTGCTTGCCGCCGCCGGCTACCCGGGCGGCAAAGGTTTTCCCGCGTTCGATTACCTGTTTAACTCCGCCGCCGGCGGCGCCGCCAACATGCACCAGAAGATCGCCGTCGAGTTCCAGCAAATGTGGGAAAGCCAACTGGGCATTCACGTGGACCTGCGCCAGACCGAATGGAAGGTTTACCTGGAGGCCCAGTCGCGCCTGGACTACGACACCTGCCGCAGCAGTTGGATCGGGGATTACGACGATCCGAACACGTTCCTGGGCATGTTCACGAGCGACAACGGCAACAACCGCACCGGTTGGACCAACGCGATGTATGACCACCTCTTGCGCGCGGCCAACCGCCAGATCGACCCCGTCCCGCGCCGGCGCCTGCTCCAGCAGGCCGAGACTCTCCTGGTCCGCGACGAAGTGCCGATCATCCCGATCTTCTTTTACAAGGGCATGAACTACTTCGACGCCCGCAGCATCCACGGCATTTATCTCGACCATAACCTGCTGGACCTGCACCCGTTGAACGCCATTTGGAAGACGCCTGCCCAGGCGCCGGCCCGCACCCAGGATCTACCTCGGGCAGCGAGAACGCCTCGAGACGGCATCCCGCACTTGGTGAGCCTGCACCCCGGCCCGCTCGGTAGCAGCCGACGTCAGCCGGCTCTGACTGCCTCTGGCCAAAGCGTGAGCGGACGGACGTCCGCTGCTACCGGATTCGCGTCATGTACTTTCTGAAACGTCTGCTATTCCTGGTCCCGTTGCTGCTGGTGATCAGCTCGCTGGCCTTCGGGCTGGTGCACGTGGCCCCGGGCGGGCCGTTCGATCGCGAACGCAAACCGGCGACCCCGGAGATCGAG
>JAGWYX010000200.1 GCA_018969165.1 Verrucomicrobiota bacterium | reverse complement strand
GCTGCGGGAGGAGCGGGAAAAGCGTGGATTTTCGCTGAACGCGCTGGCCCAGAAGGCGGGGCTGTCGCGCCAGATGGTGAGCTACGTCGAGCAGGAGGCGCGGAACCCGAGCCTCGAGACGCTGCTCCGCATCACGGAGGCACTCGACGTCCGTCTGGAAGACGTGATCCGCCGCGCCCGGGTGGCAGCAAAACAGAAGGCGCAGTAACGAATCCTCTCCTAGCGGCAGTGAATCGCCAATTCACTCCACTGCCCCGTACGGCAAGATGCAGCGCCACACAGCGGGCGTAAAGAGGACAAAAAAGAGAATGCGGCGACGGTGAAGGTCCAGAACCCCGACGGTACCAGTGGAAATGGGTCCAGTTCACACGGTTTCCATTCGACATTTCATTGCGTACGCACGACCGATTTGGTACGATGAAGTCGATGGCAAAAGACGTTGGACGAATTGGGACGCTGAATCACTGTCCCGCTGCTTCGTTGTGCAGGAAACGGCGATTTGGAGATGTCATTTACACGCCCCACCGGCAGACGGCACGGGCGACTCAGGTTCGTTCCAACGAGCAAGGCAACCGTCTGGAAAACCATGGCGATTAACCTGGATAAAGCGGCGCAGTGGAAAGCCGACATCGCAAAGTCGGTAGACATGTACAACGACTGGTTCATGAGGTTTGCCCCACGTGCCTTTCGCGAGACTCGAATGCGGACAACGCGGGAAGTGAAGGCTTCCCTCCATCAGACCGGGAACATGGCCAGTATTCCGACGGCTCTCCTTCGGCAACACCCGGAAATCCTTCCGACTCTCCGCATGTCCACTTGTCCTCCCCTTGCGGTGGACCGCCTCATCGGGCTTGCGGGCGCTTCCAGGAACCTCGTGAAGAGCATGGAACTCGGGAGACTTCCACCACGGATGACCGCCGTGGACATTGTTCGCGAACTCGCGAAGCTCATCGGTGTCGTCACCAAAATGGCGGACCCGGACATTTTTACCTGGCTCGAACACGGAAGGGCGCCAACGAAGTCCGAGGTCCACCGGGCCGCGACCATCGTTGCGGATCGACTGTGCGGTGCCGTGGCGAATCCCATCATCCGCAACGCACAGGAGAAGCGACAGCTTGCCGCCATCAAAGCCTGGCTGGAAAGACGAGGATACAAGCAGTTGGCGCCCGGACGTGGAACGAAGTTCGACGCCATGCCGCCAGCCACTTTCTCCTTTCGCATGAACGTCCCTGTACAGCTCCAGGATGGCGTTCAGCACGTGAACATACCGATTGACGCCGTCATCATGCCAAAGACGGCGAATCGAGGGCAGTTCCCGATCTTCTTCGAAGCCAAATCGGCCGGGGACTTCACAAACACCAACAAGCGCCGCAAGGAGGAAGCCGTGAAAATGGGGCAGCTTCGCGCGACATATGGGGACAGGGTGCGGTACAATCTGTTCCTCTGCGGGTACTTCGATTCCGGCTATCTTGGCTACGAGGCCGCCGAGGGCATCGATTGGGTGTGGGAACACCGCATCGACGACATCGCCCTCATTGGTTTATGATCATGCGCCCGATCGATAGTCTCGAGGAACGCCGGCTCGCCTTTCAAATGGCGCTCGACGCACGGAAAACCGTGGCCGAGAGGAACCGTCGCGGGCAGTTCGCGACGCCCGCTGCGCTCGCGAGCGAAATCCTCAACTACGCGTTACCGCTCCTTTCCGGTCACGAGGAGGTGAGATTCCTGGATCCCGCCACCGGGACTGGCGCATTCTACTCGGCGCTTCGCGAGGTGTTCCCGAAACAGCAGATCGGAGCCGCCATCGGCTTCGAGATCGATCCCCATTACGGCCAGCCCGCTTCGGAGCTTTGGCGCAGCTCGGGGTTCGTGATAAAACTGGCCGACTTCACCCGCGAGACGCCATCTCCGCGTTTCAATCTGGTCATTTGCAACCCGCCTTACGTCCGGCATCACCACCTGACGAACGGCGACAAGAGTCGCCTCCAAATGCGCAGCTACCAAGCCAGTGGCATGAAACTCAGCGGTCTCGCCGGGCTCTACTGCCACTTCATCTCTCTCTCGCATGCGTGGATGGCGGATGGAGGCATCGCTGGCTGGCTCATTCCCAGCGAGTTCATGGACGTGAACTATGGTCGCGAGGTGAAGCGGTACCTCCTAGAAAAGGTCACGCTCTTGCACATCCATCGCTTTGACCCGAACGAGGTGCAGTTCTCTGACGCGCTCGTCTCGTCAGCCGTCGTCTGGTTCAGGAAGTCGCGACCGCCCCGGGGACACGCCGTAGCGTTCACGTTCGGCGGCACGCTGCTGCACCCAAAACTTACGCGCCAAGTGCCCGCGAGCGCTCTCGCCGACGAGCCGAAATGGACGCGCTTCCCGACCGCTGGAATCCGCGAGGGAAGTGCCGATCTCACCCTCTCCGACTTCTTCCAGATAAAGCGTGGCGTTGCGACCGGAGCGAACGACTATTTCATCCTCGACACCGGGGAAATCTCATCGCGCAACCTGCCAATGGGCGCGTTCCGCCCGATACTTCCCAGTCCCCGCTATGTGCAAGACAACGAAATCGCGGCCGATGCCAACGGGTTGCCGATGGTGGAACGCCGGCTTTTCCTACTTGATATGCGCCTCCCCGAGGAGCAAATCAGGAGGCGCTTTCCCACCCTTTTCGCATACCTGCAAGACGGCAGATCCCTTGGCGTGCCCGATCGCTACATCTGCCGGCATCGTGAGCCTTGGTATGCGCAGGAAAATCGCCCCCCGGCGCCTATCGTATGCACTTACCTCGGTCGTGGCGATGCAAAGAGCGGGCGGCCATTCCGCTTCATCCTCAACAACTCCAAGGCGACCGTTGCGAACGTCTATCTCGCAATGTACCCAAAACCGAACCTAGCGCAGGCGATCCACCGCGACGGCTCTCTGCTCCGCAAGGTGTGGACAGCGCTCAACCAGATAACCCCGGAGCAACTCCTTGGTGAAGGCCGCGTATACGGAGGCGGGCTTCACAAGCTTGAACCCAATGAACTAGCAAGCGTAGATGCCTCGGCAATCTCGGATCTGCTTCCGGGCGTTGTCGCGCGCGCAACCCGCACTCAGATGAGCCTGTTTGGTGACGAGGAGCACGGGCGTGCCCAGCACGCATCTCCGCCAGATCGCCTCGCCGCGCATCGCTGAGGGGTACCTTCGGGGCTGGTGGCCGTTTCTTCAACACGTCGGCAGTCGGCGCAGGATCAACCCATGGGATTCAGCACTCCAGCGTCTCCCCGCTGAACGCCCTGGTCACCGCCCCATCCACCATGAGCTTGAGGTAAAGGTTGTAATTGGGGAGGTTCATGAGGTCCACGGCGGCGAATACGGGGAAGAACTCCTTCTCGAACACCTCGGCGTCATCGGGGCCGAGCCGGAACGAGATGATGGTGCCGACGTTGCCGAGCACGGCGTCGCGGACCTGCTCGTCCAGTTGTCCGAGGAACTGGTGGGCGAGAATGAGGTTGAGGCGGTATTTCCGTAGCTCGGAGAGCATCGTGGCGAGGCTCAAGGTGGTGAACGTCGGGAACTCGTCAAGGTAGAGGTAGAAATCCCGCCGGTTATTTTCCACTACGTCGGCGCGGCTCAGGGCCGTGAGACCGATCCGCGAGACGAGGAGCGCCCCAAGGAGTGCTGCGGTGTCCTCGCCGATCTTCCCCTTGGCGAGGTTGACGAGGAGGATTTTGCCGGTATCCATCACCTCTCGCAGATCAAACGAACTACCGTTCGATCCACCGTTTGCACTCCGGCCAGCTATCCCGCCTCCGGTGAGAATCCTGCTCAAGATCGGGTTCGCTAGGAACGCCCCCACCTTGTTCTGGATCGGCGCGATGGCCTCCGCCCTGAACTTGGGCGGGTATCCCTCGTATTCCTTGAGCCAGAAATCGGCCACGTGCCGGTTCGCGACATTGAGCGCCGCCCGCCGGCGGAACGCCTGGTCGCCGAGAAGCCGGGGCACGTCGGCGAGTGTCGCCTCCGGCTGGTCGAGCAGGGCGAGCAGGATGTTGCGCAGGATGTGTTCGAGGCGCGGCCCCCAGGAATCCGCCCACATTTTCTTGAACACTTCGAGAAGTCCCGATGCCGCGAGCGCCCGTTTTTCGGGTGCGACGCGTTCCAGGGGATTAAATCCTAAGGATGCCGCCCGATCCGGCACGTTGAAGAAGATGGTGTCTGAGCGCCTGCGCGCCGGCAGAGTCGCGAGCACCCGTTCGACCAAATCCCCATGCGGATCGAGCAGGGCGAGGCCCTCCCCATTGATGATGTCCTGCCGGATCATGGTTTCGAGCAGCGTTGATTTGCCGACCCCGGTCTTGCCAATGACGTAGACATGCGCCCGGCGGTCGCGCCGCCGGATGCCAAAGTTTTTTCTCTCATTTCGGAAATTGGTCCGGGCGATGTAGGTAATCCGGTTGTCGTCGGGGTGATGAGCCATTGGCTCTCATAGTGCGGCACCGGACCGGTGCTTCAAAGCCGTGCTTTGTTGACGCGGGCGGCAAGATTGCCCTCCTTTGCCATTCCTCCCGCTGCCGTACGATGGATGGCAGCAGTTCTTCACAACCGAAAAAGGAGGATTTCATGTATTCCCCGAAGATTCGCGAGGAGTTCATTCCCCGCATCTACCGCCTCTGCAAGGACGCCAGGCTCCCGATGACCGAGTGGGTCAACCGGGTAATCAGCCAGGCGTTAAGTCAGTCAACCCCAAACCCAGAAAGGATAGTTATGAAAGAGACAGCAATCCAAACCCATCCCGAGACCCTCATTGTCGTCAAAGCCGACGACGGGTTCCGGGTCTGCTCACCGATGAGCCCCGCCAAGCAATACGCCGTGACCGGTGCGCCAGAGGCGCCGCTCTGCACCTGCGAGGAGTTCCAGGCGCACATGGACGATCCCGAGTTTGCCTGCAAGCACATCGAGGCCGTCCAGGACCATCTGCGCAAGCAGAATCACCACGACGGTGGTAACGGCGAGGCCGGCGTCGCGCCGACGAACCGTGTGCCAAAGGTGCCAGCGGCACCTGCCACATCGAAACGCACCCGAACGAACGGTCAGCCGGACGGCAGCCGCGAAGCCCAGATGCTCCTCAAAAGGAGTGTCAGTCCCGACGGGCGGATCGACTCGCTCTCGGTCGAGTTCACGCTGCCCGTGGGCAGCGCCACCGTGAGCTACATCAAGGAAGCTGCCGAGCGCACGCTGAAACTCCAAGCCGAAATCGTCCAGGGATTCTTGGGCAGCAAGGCCACGGCGCCAACCTCGCCTGCGTCCGCCGCCACGCCGGCAACAACGGCTGGCGAGCCGGCGCAAATCCTGGCCGTGGCCAGCATGGACACGAGGAAGGGGCACAGCCTGTTCCTCAACGTCCTGGTCGGCAAACAGACGGTCAAACTGTTCGGCGATCAGGCCAAACTGGGTGAAGCCATCACCGCGGCCGGGTTCCCGGACGTCGCGCCGCACATTGCGGACGGGATGTCGCTGAATCTCCCGTGCCGGGTGGTGACGCGACAGAACGGCAAATACCTCAACATCGAGCGGGTGCTACCAGCACCTGGCAAGTCATGATCGCGACCTTGCTCACGGAGCCTGAGGAACGGCTCAACGGCAGCGGTGGACTGATCGGCGATATTGGCAGGACCATCAGTGGTGGCCCGACCGGCAAGGTCCACCTGTCGCCGTCGCGCGTGAGCCGGTATCTGCTCTGTCCCGAGCAATACCGGCTCTACTACGTGGAAAAACTCCGGCCAAAGGTTCCGTCGGGGAGCCTCGTCTTCGGCCAAGTGATCCACCTGTCCCTGGCCGGGTTCTTCAAGGAGAAGACGGATCCCCTGAAAACCTTCCAGGAATACTGGACCACGCTCAAGGGCATCCCCCTCGACTATTCCAAGCAGGAAACCTGGGAGAAGCTCAACGATGCAGGCCGGGGACTCCTCGAAAAGTTCATGACGGAGGAAGCCCCCAAGCTGGGAACCATCTCCGCCGTCGAGGAACCGTTCACCCTGTCCGTCACGGGCATCGACCTGCCCTTCATCGGCGTCATCGATCTCGTGGCATCGGTGGCAACCACGGTCACCGTGGTCGACTTCAAGACTTCCGGGAGCCGGTATGGCGTCCACGAGGCGGACATGTCCGATCAACTGACGGCGTACCGCCTCGCCAAGCCCCAGGTGGAACGGCTCGCCCTCTGCGTCCTGGTCAAAACCAAGGAACCGCAGATCGCCTGGCAATTCACCAGAAGGACGGGCGAGCAACTCTCCGATTACCTCGCCAAGGCGGGGTATGTAGGCCGGGAGATCGCCTCCGCCCGCTTCTACAAGCGGCCCGGCGTATGGTGCGCCTGGTGCGACTACCTGCCGGTGTGCCTCGGGGACAAACGCAAAGCCGAGCAGAGCCTCGCGCAGATTGGGTAATCAACACGGCCAGCGAGCGACGAACGCGCGCTGGCCTCTTTCTTTACAACGGGTCTTCGATAAACCGGCCTGATCACGCACCCCGTCGCCGTCTCTGTGTTGCTGCCACCTCCGTGAGAAAACGACGCAGGAATTCGATGTCTTTGAGTTCTTCCATGCAAATCACAAGGCTTCCCTCTTTCTGCAAGAACAGTGGCCAGAATTTGCTCGGCGCCGTGTGGTTTGAAACAAAAAAAGTGAAAAGGATCCCCGCCACGACAAAAGACCAGATATGGTGCCCCTCCATCCTACCGAGCGAAGGAGGGACGATAAAGTCCCCGATGTGTTTTCCGTTGAACATTACGCCGCTCACCAAGCATGGGTACTCGAGCGTGACCCCTGGGGTTTTGGAGAGGAGCATTCCTCGTATGCGGTCCGCGTGACGCCCAAGGCGCGCACCTTTGAGCTCATCCAGCGAGGTGATGCCTAACCGCCAGAGGAGTGAAAGAAAGAACAATTTCAACCGG
>JAGWYX010000199.1 GCA_018969165.1 Verrucomicrobiota bacterium | reverse complement strand
GTGGCGGCCAGGCCGGCGGGGACCGGTGTGCCATTGATGAAAGCGGTGAGCGTATTAGTTCGGCGTTCAATGGGCAGTTGCATGGCGGGGTGGGGTTAGAAGTTTACCGGGATGTCGTGCGGCGCCCGTCGAGCCAGGGTCAGCGTCGGCCCGTAATGGTGAATGGTCCCGTCATGGTCAATCGTGGTCACCGTCTGCTTGTGACCGCCGACGAACGTGAATTCGGAGGCGGAGGTCCAGGTGTCTCCGAACGACCAGGCGACCTTGCGGGCGATATCGGTCAGCGAGCCGTTCGACGCGACGGTCCGAATCGGGAACTCGCGATCGTTATAATCCAGGAAGCACCGGGTCTCGGCCACGTAGCAGACCACGTGTACCGCCCCCGGCATTCGCACCGTTACCAGACGGGTGGTGTACCCTTTCTCGCGCAGGATCGTCGCCGCCAGCGTGGCGTAGTCGTCGCAGTCGCCCGCTTGTCCGGCCAGGAATTGGTCCGGGGATTGCACGTTGGCGTGGAACTCGAACTTGAAGTGGGCAAAATAATGCGCGAACCGTTGGGGCGTCAGTTTGGTGTCCCGCCGCAGATCTTCCAAGGTCAGTCCGAACAGGGGCGTGGTCAGCAATCCCAGCGCCACCAGGGCGGCGATCCGTGCGCGAATTTGTCGATGCGGTTTCATCGTCTCAGCTTCATTAGCAAAGAGGATGCCAACTCGAAAACCGCTGGAAATGGGGCCAAATCCGCAAGGAGCCACCCGCGCCGTGTCCATTTTTTGGCAATCGTGTCCTGTCCTGGGACATTCCGGCTGGGGCTCGGGCCGGCTGGCAATCTGACAAGGAACTCTCGATACATGCGTTGCGCCGAGTTTGGCCTGTGGCAAGGCGCGAGCAAGGGAATATCCCCGCAGCGGGCCACGAACCAGGCGGCCCGGCCGGTCGCCTCGGGCAAGTCCCCGGTTGCAAATCGCCACCACTGCCACATACTGACGGCATGCAGGTGTTTTTGGATGCCGTCGCGCGCGAACTCCAGCGCCCGCGACCGTTGCTCAAGCAGGTGGCCGACCATCTCTGTTCGCATTACGCCCTGGCGCGGGACCAGCTCGCGACCTATCTGGCCACCGAGTTGGACGGGCTCGAGGACTACGAGATCGATCTGGTTTTCTCGCCGATGTTCACCCCGACCCTGGAGGACCAAGCGGCCTTTTCCGACTTGTTGGACACCGCGACCCTGCCGGCGGCGGAGTGGCCGGCCCTCATCGAGCGCCTGGCGGCCCGGCCGGTCGTCGGCTCCGTGCGGGTCGAGCACGGCCAGGAGGTGCCGGTCCGGTTGCGGCCGGTGGTGATTGCCCGGTTTGTCAACCGGCTGAACCTCGAGGTGGCGTTGCCCGCCCCGCTGGCCAAACTGCTCAACAGCCTGCCCCCGGCGGAGGACCGGCCGTTGTTGAAGGCGCTGGCCCGGCGACCGGTCTGGCAGGCGGAGGGGCGGCGCCAGGTGTTGTTCCAGTTCCTGGTGGCCACGGCCGGGGGCGACGGCTACCGGCGCGAGGACCTGGTGACCCTGCTCAAGTGGATGGAGACCTACCAGCCGCGGGACACGGCGGAGGTGCTGGCCCGCCTGCCGCATTGGCGGGAGGTCAAACGCAGAGAGATTGCGACCGCCGGCACGCCGAAGCCGTTCTTCAGCGACCGCATCCAGGAGCTGCACGGGGGCGGGCGAGACCAGCGCTCGACGCCGCAGGCCTCCCTGGCCGTCTGGCAGGCGGAACTGGCCTTTCTGGAGCGGCTCCATCGGGCGCTGACGGACTGAGGCCGTCGATACGTTCCCACCCTTCAGGTCGGGGAGGCGCGCCTCGAATCCCAAATCACCTCTGTCCTGCATCTTCGATGCTTCTTCTCCTTCGTCCGTTCCCTCTGCGCGCCTCGCTCGAGGGGGCTTGTGGCGGAAACTGTCGGCAGCGCAAGAGGCGCCGGAACTTGACTCGGTGACAGCGAGTTTCACGGTTCAAGGACTCTCGTCAGGTTCGCCTCAAACCGGGTTCGGGTTTCAAGGCGTAGGCTGCAGCATGCCGAAAACCCGGATTTAATCAAGCCGTATATTTTCTTAACCTAATAATAAGACTCCTTATCTAAGCACCCGGGTCCTGGAGGCGGGAGAGACGGACCGCGAAAGCAACGCCGGAACTGGACCGGACTCCGACCGGATTCGGAACTCGAGGGCTAAGGGGCGGCGGCGGCCCGCGGCCGGAAATCGATGCGGCCCCGTGCCCGGCCAGCCTCGATCAGCAGGCGATAGGTCTCCGCGGGGTCCAGGGGCTGCGGGCGGGTGTTGGCGACGGCCGGTTTCATGCCGCGGATGGGCATGCCGTAGAAGAAGCCGCTGACGGGGGCGGAGTTGGTTTTGGACACCAGGTGCCAGAGGGGCAGGGGATGCTTGTTGGTGGCCAGGGCGCTGACGGGGATGACGCTGACGGCGCTGAGGCGGTAGCGGCCATCCAGGGTGAAGGAGACCGGGTAAACGGCGGGGTTGTTGCGCAGGGCCGGGGTCATGCGGTTCTGCACGATGATCGCGATCCGCGGTGTGGTGAACCAGTCGGTGAAATAATGCACGTAGATGACGAAGGCCAGGACGGCCACGCCGATTTGAACGATGTTCTTCTTGGTCATTGCCCACAGGAAATGACGCTGGCCATCGCCGGTTATTCGATGGAATCAGCGTCAGGAACCAACCCGGGGCGCGCCGGCGCGCCGCCGGCCGTGCGGCGGTTCGGCCCTACCGCGGAGCGGTTCATGGAGAGCCGCGACGTTTTTTAGCTGCGCATTGGGACCCTGAACCCCACGCGATCGGCCCGCGGGAACTTGACATGGCTTAAACGGCTTTCAGAATGCCGGGAATCGCAAGCACTTGGTTGACGAGCTTATGGAACCACGCATCGGCATTATTGGCGGCAGCGGCCTGTATCAAGTCGGAGGATTGACCCGGCAGAAATGGGTCTCGGTCAGCACCCCGTTCGGCCGGCCGTCGGATCGGTTGCTCACCGGGGAGTTGGCGGGCCGCCCGGTGGTGTTCCTGCCCCGTCATGGCCGGGGGCACCGGATCCTGCCGGGAGAACTGAATCACCGGGCCAACCTCTACGCGATGAAGAAGCTGGGGGTGGCTTGGGTGATCAGCGTCAGCGCGGTCGGCTCGCTCCAGGCCCGTTACCGGCCGTGCGACGTGGTGGTGATTGACCAATTCGTGGATCGGACCAAGAAATCCGCCGAGCACACCTTCTTCGGCGAGGGGATCGTCGCGCATATTTCGTTTGCGGAGCCGATTTGCCAGGAGTTGCGGGGTTTGCTGCTGCGGGCCGGTCGGGCGACTGGCGCGCGCGTCCACGACGGCGGGATTTACCTGAACATGGAAGGCCCCGCCTTCAGCACCCGGGCCGAGTCCCTCTTCCACCATCGACTGGGCTACGACGTGATCGGGATGACCAACCTGGGCGAAGCCCGTTGCGCCCGCGAGGCGGAGATCGCCTACGCGACTCTGGCGATGGTCACCGACTACGACTGTTGGAAGCCCGAGACCGAGCATGTCAGCGTGGATCTGGTGGTGGCGAACCTGCAGAAGAACGCGGCCTTGGCCCAACGCATCATCACCCACGTCGTGCCGCGCATCCCACCATCGATCGGCTGTTCGTGTCATCGGGCCCTGGCCCACGCGGTCCTGACCGATCGCCGCGCGTGGCCAGCCCGGACCAGGGCCCGGCTCCGTCTGCTGCTCCAGCGGCAACTGGAGGCATAGACTCTCCGTGAACCGGTGGAACGACCGCCAGAGTCCTTGAGTTCTGAAACTTGCTGTCATCAAGTCAAGTTTTGACGTCGCTTCCGTCGTCTGGGTTTTCCGCCTCAAGGACTCTCTGAGCGAGACGCCTGTCTGCCGACAGGCAGGCGCACAGAGAAGATACCGGAAGCGCACCAAAACCGCGCGTATCCCGACCGACCGGGAATGAGGTCTGAGAGCGTATTTGAACAATGCGGAGCGCGGCTGGGTCGTCCTCGACCAGCCGCAGCACGCCTTGCGTTTCGGGCACATTTTACTCAGCCGCCGCGCTGCGGCTGGTCTTCGACCCAGCGGCGCTCCGTTTTTAAACACGGTCGGAGGCGCGCCTCGTTAGGTTTTGGACTGCGCCAGTCCCCTGGCGCTTTCCGGCCTGGTGCCGGCCCTGGCAAAGCGGTGGAGGACCACCGCAGTCCAAGACGCTGGCGCGCTGGCTCTGCCCCACGCTGGTTCCTGGTCCACTTCCATGTGCGATCGCCAAAAGGGGCGTTCCAAGAAGCGGTTGGCGCAGGGTTCCTCCTCTCCCCGGCCCTCTCCGCTGCTGGCAGCGGAGGAGAGGGTGCCCGCCGGGCGGGAGAGGCGGCGCCACGGTTCATGGTCCCAACGCGCGGTCGGGGAACCGTAGGGGCTTCCCGTGAGCCGCGTAACAGCGGACGTGAGTCCGCTCACGCTTTGGCCCGAGGCGATCAGAGCCGAGTCGCGTCGGCGGCTACGGAACGGGCCGGGGATGGCGAAAACTCAACCCCGCAACGAATCCTCACTGCGCGCTTGCGTGCAAGCCGGCTGATCTTCTAAAACCGCCGCATGCCAAGCCAGCGTCAGCGTGCGGACCGATCATTGAACGGCAAATTCGATCTCAAAGGTTATTTGTTGGCGCGCAGCGCCGCCATCGACGAGGCCCTGGACCGTTTTCTGCCGAAGGCAACGGCCAAACCCGCCACCCTCCACCGGGCCATGCGGTATTCGCTTTTCGCGGGCGGCAAGCGGGTTCGTCCGGCGCTCTGCCTGGCGGCGGCCGAGGCCTGCGGGGGCGATTGGACCGACGCCTTGCCGTCGGCGTGTGCCATCGAGTGCATCCACACCTATTCCCTGATCCACGATGACTTGCCGGCGATGGATGACGACGATTTCCGCCGCGGCCAACCGACCAGTCACAAGGTCTTTGGGGAAGGGATCGCGATTCTGGCGGGAGACGCACTGTTGACGGTGGCCTTAGAAATCGCCTCGCGGGGCCGCGTGGTGCCGCGGTACCAGTCCCAAACGGTGATCGGCGAGCTGGCGGCGGCGGCCGGGTCGCGCCACTTGATCGCGGGGCAAGTGGCCGATCTCGAAGGAGAGGGCCAACGCATTTCCGTCCGGCAACTGCGGTATATTCACGAGCGCAAGACCTCGGCCTTGCTGCGGTGTGCCGTGCGTCTCGGGGGCATGAGCGCCAACTGCACGCCGGCGCAACTGGCGGCGCTGGGGCAATTCGGTCAGAACGTCGGCCTGGCATTTCAGGTCATCGACGACATCCTCGACGTGACGCAGACCAGCGAGCAACTGGGAAAGACGGCCGGCAAAGATGCCGCCAGCCAAAAGGCGACATATCCTGCCATCGTCGGTCTGGAGCGTTCCCGCCTGATCGCCCGGCGCTTGACGGACCGCGCCTTCGCCGCGCTGAGGCCTTTCCGTGGTCGCGCCGTCGCGCTCGAGGCGCTGGCCGATTACCTGCTGCGGCGGGACCGCTGATCAGCTTCCCTTGGCCGCGTAATAAGCGTCCACCTTGGCCGCCACGTCCTTGTAGCCGATGTCCACTTCGTAAACCTGCTTGAACTGTTCGATCGCCTCGGCGGCCTTGCCCATTTTCTCGAGCACGCAGCCCAGGGCGTAGATCAGGTCTTTCTTCTCGTCGTCGAACACGACCTTTTCCTTGATGGCATTTTGGAGTGTGCGGGCCGCCAGGTCGTTCATGCCCCGGTGCGAGAAGCACTGGCCCAGGTAACTGAGGGCCTGGATGCGGCGATGGGGGTTGGCCTGGGCCTTTTGGAATTCGCGGATGGCCTCGCCGACCTTGCCGGTCTGGAAATAGAGTTCGCCGAGCTCGAACCGGATTTGGAGGTCATTGGGGTATTTCTCGGCGCGCTGTTGGCACTCGTTCAGTTGATAGGCCTGTTTGTGGGCCTGAATCTCGGCGTTCTTGGCGGCGTAATCGGCGGCCTGGGGATCAAGCTGCGACAGGGCGAACTCGAACTGTTTGAGGGTGGTCTCGGCGATCGCGCGCTCCAGCGACGGATCGCTTCCGCCTTCGCTGGAGCCGATCTGGCGGTAGTATCCCAGCGCCCGGTCGAAGTCCTTCTTCTGGGTATAGAGTTCGGCAATCGAGCGGAGCAACTTCAGGTTGCCCGGTTCCTGGGCTAGGCGGGCCTCATACTCGCCCAGCAGGCGGTCGGCCACGTCCTCGGCCTTGACCTGGCGGCCCTCCTGCTCCAGGGACACGGCCTCCTCTTTGTTTTTGAGAATGTCGCGGTAGGAGCCTTGGCCATCGGTCAGCGAGTCGTAACCCCCCTCTTGCATCGTGCGTTGGGCGGACAGATCCTTGAGGGCATCCCGAATTTCGCCGTCGCTGGGGTCGGCCTGGGCGAAGGCGCTGAGGACCTCTTCGGCCTTGGCCGGCTGGCCGGCCTTGCCCAGGGCCTGCGCCAGTTTCAGCGCGATGGCGCGGTCGCGCGGTTCGTTCTTGCGCAGGATTTCCAGCGACAGCACCGCCGTGCGCGGCAGATCGGCCACCAGGGCCGCCTCGGCCAGGAGCTTGTGCGCCGCGCCGCTGTGGGGGTCGCTGTTAAGGATTTGTTCGGCAGTCTGGATGGCGTCCAGCGGATTGCCGCGCAAGGTCAGTTGGGCCTTGGCCAGCATCGGCGTGCTGCTGGCCGTCCCCAGCAGTTTTTTGAATAGGCCGCCCCCTGTCTTTTTAAACTTGGCCGCCTGGGCGGCGCGCAGGGCCTCGCGGCACTCGTAGAAGGCCGGTTCCTTCTCCAGGACCTGGGTGAAGATCGGGATCGCGTAATCCAGGTTCTGGCGCTGCAACGCCGTCAAGCCCTTCTCGTACTGGTCCCGCCACACTCGCGCGATTTGATGT
>JAGWYX010000198.1 GCA_018969165.1 Verrucomicrobiota bacterium | reverse complement strand
CACCGGCCACGTTCACCGGGAAGCACAGCATTTCCAAGGGTCGGTGAACGTGTGAACGTTGGGGTGAACATTGGGAAAAGGGCGGAACTCCCGAAAACCCTTGAAAACACTGGACAAACCCCGCCTTCGGTGAACGTGTGAACGTCAGCCAGGGGTGTGGTCTGGGTGACGGTCGCCGGCCGGCGGCGATTCCGGCGCTGCTCCGTCCACCACCTGATGCGTCAGCCCGTATCTTTCGTATAGCCTTTCGAGCTTTGGCGCCTCCGTTGGCGGGATCACAAACCCCTCCCGGCTCCGATACGCCTTGAGATGCAACCGCCGCCGGATCACGCCGCCAATCCACTTGTTCGTGATCTTCCGCTCATACTGGTCGGCATAAAGGTCCGTGAACCGGCTCGTGATGTCGGCCAGGGTCAGGTTGCCACCCTCGGCCGACCGCAGGAGGCTCTGGATCACCTCCAGGATTTGGGCCTCGGTGTCCAGGCCCCGCTCGCTCACCATCTCGCGGTGATACTGCCGGGCCACGTCGCGGAGCGATGCCTGCGCCTCCTTGTCCTCGATGATCGAGAGGAGCGGCACAAAGATTTGGTTGAGCCGCGGCTCAATAGTCCGGTCCACCAAGTTTTCAATGGTGGGCTTCCTCTGGAAGTTCCTGAATCGGAACATGAGGAGCTTGTTCCGCAGGCAACGTGCCTCGGCCTTGTGACTCTGCGGCAGGTTGATCGGCACATCGTCCCTCAGCCGCTGTTGCCCCATCTCTTCGGTGAGGAACCGGCTCTCCAACGCACGGTCGTCGAAACTGCCCCGCGTGGCCACGATCTTGGGGCCGAAGACGTGGTAGGCCCGAGGGTTGTATTCGCCCTTGCCGGACACTTCGCTCCGCAACACCGGGAATCCTTTCACGTTCCCGTTGTTCAGGATTTTGACGACCTCGGCCTTTTCGTCGCTCATTCGGAAATCGCTCTCGTCGATGATGAGCGTGCCTTTGAAGATTTCCAAGATGCGGAAGATGGGCGATACGGTGGAAGCACCGGAGGCAAAGATCGGTTTGTAGCAGAGGGAGCCGACGGTGAGGAGAAACCGGGTCTTGCCGCTGCCGGGGTCGCCCCGGACCCGGAGATACGGCAGTTCGTTGAATCCGTCGTAAATCCAGGAGAACAGAACGTAATAGCTGGCGATTTGCTCGAACAAGGGGCTGACATCGACGTAACGGTGGATGAACGCCTGGATTTCCGCGAGCAACGCCTGCTCGGACTCGTATTCCTCCGGCTCGGTGGCAAACAACACCACGTCGTTCCTGATCAGGTTGTTGTAGGCGGAATACGGGACAAGCCGGCGGGCGACGCCGGTGTTCACCCCCTCCCGGAACTCACATTTCCCGTCGCGCCAGAGGACGAACCGCGTTTTCTTCGCCTCGGCATCGTGGACCATCTCCAGAATCCCGCCGTCCTTGAACACGGTGGACACCGTGGGGACGGCCTGGCGCACCGGGCCTTTTTCCGCAATCACCTCTTTGATCGACTGCATGACCATTCCAGCGTACTGGATTGGCGGGACTCGAATAAGGAGGGAGAAACTGCCGGAGGCGGCAATGGCTCACGTTTCCAACCGTCGAAAATTTCTGTCGGATTTCCCATCCGGCGGGTTCTATAGGACAGAGCGACGATGACCGACGACTGGCAACTGCTCCGGCAATACTCAGAAATCCGGGTGCCGCAAACAGCCTGTGGGGAGCATTGTCGAGATCACGCCGTAGTCGGCGCTCCAAGGGGGGCCGCGGCTGCCCTCTGACAGCCGGTGTCGTTGCACGTGCCATCGGGCGAGTCCGCTACGCAGCGGCGACCCGAACTTTGCTCACCTCGCTGGCATCTGGCTCCGGTCGGCGGAGGACGGCTTGTCAGAAACCCAGAAACGCGCTGAGCCACTTCCACAACGGGATCACGCCATCATTCACAAACGTTGGCAACCCGATGATGACGACGGCGATCGTGAAGAACATCATCCACCTGGTTAACCGCTCGTTGCGGATGGCAACGTTGGCTATCAGAGACGCGACGCGCTTTTGGGAATGGGCAATATTTTCATGAATGCTCCTGTGGGGCTGAAAGATTTCGTCATGAACGTCGATGAGGAGTTCCAACGGTTCCTTGTCCAAGTCGCGAAGGGCTTCCTCCGTCGCTACTGCCCGCGCGTCTCCCAACGCGATGGAGGGGGGCCTATAATCCGTCCGTCGGGCACGCCGTTTTTTATACAGGTAGCCGTCAACGACTCTTATTTCTTGGTATTCATTAGGATCCATTTTTGTTTCCTCTGTTCTCTGCCCAGCCAACTCGTCGGCGACCGTTTCTTGCTGGTGGGCCAATCGTGTTGTGTGAGCTCCGTGGCGGTGAGCATCCGCGGTGAGCAATCCACCTGGCCCAGTCCCGCATTGTTGGGCTTGCGGGACGAACGCCCCGGTCGCGATCACGCCGTAGGTTCGATCTGGAGCTTGTCGAGGCACACCTCCTGAAAAACCGTCTTAGCCTTGGCCTTCAACTCCCCGAACTGGAGCCTGATCCCGCTCCGAAGATATTGCCGCGGCGTCATTGGCGCGTCCTTGTGAAGCTTCACCGTGCTCAATTCCGTCAAGCATTCCTGGACCAATCTCCTGGCCGCCTTCTGCATGGCGTTGAGCTTTTCCAGGAGCCACGGCCGGAAATCCCAGTCGTCGGGCCGTTCGGCGTGGCGGATGGTGAGATCAGGGTCGTCTTCAGTCGTGCAGACCTCACGCGGGAGGCCGTGAAATTCCCCGGCCTCTTCACCAGGATGGACCAACTCGTACGCCGCAAGGGCGTTGGACAAGATGCGAAGCAGTTCCAGGCTGATTGCCGGACGCTCGTCGGTGTCTTTCAGGTAGGCGTCGAGCGCCGGCTCGATGCGCTTGCAGTCCTCTAGGATGGCGGAGAGCTTCCAGGTCAACTCGGTGGCAAGGTCGCGCTTGTTCATAAAGGCGTCGTCGATGTTCGAGTCAGGGTGCGGGAAAGCGTCGCGGCCGGCAAGCGCGAAGAACGACTCGACGCATCTCTGATCTCCCTCCGCGTCCGGGAGCCGGGCGAGTCCATTACGCGTGGCGACCGGCGCCGCGGCGAGCTTCCGGGATCGAAGACCCGCGCCGCCGCTCGTCCGGCTCCCTGCCGCTAACCTCGGTTTGACGGGGACACGCGCGTTACGCTGCACCGGCCGTGGCCGGGGCTCGCTTGACCCGCTAGCTGGTTCTGGTACTATGCGGAAGGTCGCCTCAGTTCCTTTACAATTGAGGTCATCGCAATGGTGTGGACGCGGCTTCGCGAAGCCGCCTTCCCACACTTCCCCGCCGTCGGAGAGGAACTCCTCGCCGACGAAGGTGGGGCGCTCTCTCGGCACAACGAGAAAGGAAAACAGTGAAAGCGCAGAAAAAGTCGGCCACCGCCGAGGCGGTGGAAACACGCCGACGGGCTGTACCTGGCGGGCAGTTCCCCGCTCTGGGGCCGCTCGTCTCAGTGTTCGGTCCCTGCCTCAAACGGGTGCGCTTCGCGGACAAAGCCTCCGAACGCGCCGGCTTCAGGCTGCTGTTCCGGTCCGGGCACTCGGTCGAGTTCCTCGAGAACCGCGAGTACGGCCTCACCTCGGAGCGCCAGGTGGCGCTGCTCAAGGAGCACCGCATTCCTTGCGAAATCCTAGACTGAGGGGAGGAGCATATGGCTACCACAAACAGGTGGGAGCGCCGGCTCCTGTACACGTTCCTCATCGGGAAACGAGATCGCTCCGGCCTCGAACTCGACGAGGAGGTTCTGGAAGACGGGCTGGCCGAGTTGGGCCACCGCCTCAAGCATGAACTCGGCGGCGCAACGAGAATCCGCACGATGGAGGCCGAGGGGCAGACGGTCCAATGGGCGACCGAGAAGACCGCGCTGATCGTCATCTTTGTGCCAAGTTCGCAGGAGAACCAGGCCAACGCCCTGGTGGCTCGCCTGGAACCCTGGCTCGTAGAGACGTTCCGCCAGGACGAGGTCTGGATCGCGAAGGATGAATGGAAACTCTTCATCGCGCGGGCCGCGTGACCGCGCCGCCGACATTCTGACCCGGCAACCGCGCCAACAATCGCACGGCCGCTGTATCCTGGATACGGCGGCTTTTTTGTTCCCCGGGATCAGGAGCAGCAAAACCTGTCGGCGCGGGCAACTGCGCTGGATCCACCGCCCAACGCATCGCGGCCCACGGGACGCGATGATCAAGTGGACCACTTCAATGCAGCAAAAGGCCACCACGGTTGCAACGCCAAGTTTGCGATTCTATGATCGAGGTCCTCGCACCTCTTTAATTCGGCGTCGAAATCAACCAAAGCCTGGGAAGCAGTCTTATAGCGATACGCATCTCTCCGGCGCAGCATGATCGAGATGATCTCCACCGTTCTCCCGTGGACTGGAACGAGCGACTCCGCAATCTGCCGCGGCACGCCTGTCAAGATCGCATGGCGTGTCTGCGCATCCGTAGCGTTTGGAGAGATGGGGTGCCTTCCGGTCAGGAGGGTCAACAACACGAGGCCGAGCTGATAAATATCAGATTGGTAGGTCGTGTATCCGGCGCCCAATAATTCGGGTGGGATGTAGCTCCGCTTCCCGATAAACGTGCGCGCGTAGTCCCCGAGGTGAAGGTTCGGCTTCGAGATGCCGAAATCGCACAACTTATAAACGCCACCGTCGAACCAAATGATGTTGTTCAGCGTCACGTCGCGGTGAATCACGCCGAGATTGTGCACGTGCTGCAACGCAGAGAGTATTTGGCAAGCGATGCCACAGACCACCTTGGTGGAAAACCGGGTTCCTCGATCGATTAGGGACTCCAGGCTCCCTCGCCCGAGCTCCATGACGATGACGAGCTTCTGATCGCCTGAGATGAACTGGTCGTAGGTGGTGACAACATGGGGATGATTAAGACACTGCAAATGAATCTGTTGGTCTGTGAACCAGCTCGAAAGGTCGCGATTGAAGTCGGCACTGGGTTTGATGACTTTGATCGCCACATCGAGCCCCGTCGACATAACGCCGTGCCACACTTGACCAAATCCACCTTCGTCCAAAACCGACAGCACGAAGTATTCGACCTGCCGCTCAGAATTGAAGAGCTTGAACGGATATTGCATACATGCTCGCCTTTATTCACCAATCGGGCCGCCAACGGCCAACCCCAGAAAGCTCTAGCTTATAATCAGGGCAAGGTAACGCAGAATCACCGGCTGTCAATTGGGCGAGAAGCACGCTCGGATTTCCGCCGGCACGATTGAGAGACCCATGGATGGCCTGCCGGGCAACGTTGAGAAAACGGAATGACCATAGCCCCGGCGATGGACACGGCCGAGACCTCTCCGGGCATGCGCTTGGTCTCGGCCTTTTTCTTGTTCGCCGCCCTACGCAGTCGTAATTGGGACACTCAGTCTGCTGTTGCAGACCCCCGCCGCAGCGCCTGATCCAGCCGGTCCACGACCGCAACCAACACGAGCGTCATGAGCGTCCGTCCCTTGCGCGTTATCCGCTTCCCCGAATCTGACGTGGCTTGGAGAACGAGCGACATGAGCAAATGCGTCAGGGCCGGCTGGCGGCAATCCGCCAGGAAACGTTTGAGCGCCTCCTGGTCCTCGACCACCTCGTCGAGCCGCTGCAGGATGCGGTGCAAGGCTTCAGCCAAGTCGCCGAAGATTAGCTCCGGCGCCCGCGTCTCCGGCGGGACGAGCGCAAACCATGCCTGCAGGAGAAACGGCAGCAACATGTCGAACTCGGCATCGTTGAGCAGGCCGTCGGTCAGCTCACCCACGTCATCGAGAAGCTTGGAACCGGAGCCTTCCAGGCTCTCAATGGCCTCCGACTCCGTCTCGAACCGCGACAAGGAATCGCGCAATCGTTCCGAGGCCTGCTCCAGAGTGAGCGGTTCCGCCGGCAACGGCGGCGCCGGCGGCAGATCGAATGTCGCCAAAACAGGCTCTTCCGGGGCGTCCTCAGCCTGGACGGGGCGGGGCCGGAGCGGCGGCGGCCCAATCACAAGCTCGTCCAGGCCCAGCTCGCGCGGCAGCCAGTTGATGTCGTCGGTGCGGCCGCTCCGCAAATTGAATTCGTCCCGGTCCCGGATGCGTGCCTTTACCAGCCGGACAAGCCTGGGACGGAGAGCCGGGGCACCAGCCGCCGCTCGCGGAGTCCGGCCGTCGAGCGCCGGGATGGGGCAGTCCGGGAACTTGCGGTCGGCGGCCAGACGGAGTTCAGCCTCGCAGTCCGCCGCGGACCTGCCCGACATGGAATTCGGCACGCGAGTCGAAGCCATCTCGATCTTGAGCGGCTGTTCCAGGAATCGCGGCGGCACGAGGGAACGATCAAACGCAGATTCCTTGAGGGCAAAGCGCGAGGCGAGGTCGTCGCGGCTTTCGCTTACGAACTTGACCCGTTCGCCGAGCTGCCCCTCGAAGTCTTGCCGTAGCTTGGTCTGGCGTGCCGCACTCGACGCCTCGATCCGCCAGCGGCGCTGCCCCAGCAGCACGCGCCCCAGCACCATCCGCCCGCCGGCAGGCAGGGCCGGAGCCGAAGCGGCCTTCTCGGCAAACCAAACCCGCGCCTCCAAGAATCCCTCCCGTTCTTCCTCTGGAGTCAAGGCGTCTTCAGCAACCGCGGATGCGGAATCCAGCGCAAGCCGGCAATCCGCGAGGGGAGCCTGGAGATCGTATGTCGCTTTGCCGAACTGCGCGTCGACGCTCGCGATCATTTGTGCGCGGCGGGCGAGTGCCACCGCCGTCAGAGCCGCGTCGAACCGCACGAAGTGATCCGCAAGCCACCTTCGTAATTCCGGTTCAGCCACCGGCCCGCCCAAGTGCCGGACGAGTTCGGCGATGATCTCCACCGGCTCGAATGGCTCCCAGTCAGGCAACGAGATGGCGGTGCCGG
>JAGWYX010000197.1 GCA_018969165.1 Verrucomicrobiota bacterium | reverse complement strand
GCAATGAATCGGCGGCCGCGACGAAGGTCCCGGCTGGCCACCGCCACGACGGTGGAATTGCCCGAGCAACGAATCGCCTTCCAGTTTTTGCGGGCGATTTCCGCCGCCCCCAGGATGCCCCAACGAAGTTTGATGGTCTTCATAAGTGCGCCGCAATGGTGCTTGGCAAACCCTCAACTCCGCCCGGCTTCGAACGGGACCGCCGGTTTGCCGGCGACGCGGGCCAGGGCCTCACGCACGTCATTCATCCGCGGCGGTTTGCTGAGGATGCCGGCCACGTCCGGCGAGGGCTGGCCGCTGTCGGTCATGAACGCCCCCCAGCCGGTCAGCATCAGGACCGGCGTGCCCGGGGACTCCCGCTTGAGGATGCCGGCCACCTGGTGGCCGTCCAGGTGCGGCATGCCCAGGTCGGTGATGACGACCTCGAAGGGGCGCCCCTGCTTGGTCGCCGCCCGAAACGCGTCCACGCCCGCCTGGCCGCTGTCGGCCACATGAACGAGGTGCCCGTCGAACTGCAGGATTTCCTTCAGCAACTCGCGGACGAGCGGCTCGTCGTCGATGCACAGAATCCGCAGCGGGCCGGCAACCCGGACTGGCGGCGCCGCCGGGCGGCGGTCGGGGGCTCGTTCGTGCAACGGGAAGATCAGACGCACCGTGGTGCCCTTGCCCAGCTCGCTGTCGATCTCGATCTGGCCTTCGTGCCGTTCCATGACCCCATAGACCATCGGCAGCCCCAGACCGGTCCCCCGCTGACCCTTGGTGGAGAAGAACGGTTCCAGGCACCGCTTGCGCGTCTCCTCGTCCATGCCCGTGCCGGTGTCGCTGACCTCGACGACGACATGCTTGCGGAAGTAATCGGTGTGTCCGCGCGGGGACCGCCCGGCCGCACGGGTGCGGATGGTCACGGCCCCGCCGCCAGGCATCGCGTCCACGGCATTGAAGATCAGGTTGGTCAGGGCCTCGCGAATTTCGCTTTCAATGCCCACCAGCGGCGGCATGTCCGGATCCAACTCGGAGCCCACCTCGACCATTAACCCGCGACCCTGGGGGATGTCGCGCCAGCGCGGGCGGGTCAGGTCGATCACCTGTTCCACCACCTCGTTCAGATTCAGCGGAAAGAGCGGTTCCCGTTCCTCCCGTCGCCGGTAAAACTCGCGCAACCGGGCCACGATATGGATCACGTCGTCGCCGGCGGTCTTGATGTTCTGCAGGTATTTCTTGCTGGTGACACTCAAGTTCAGGTCGCTCTGCAGCAGCAGTTCGGCAAAACCGACGGCGGGCGAAAGGGCGTTGTTGATATCATGGGCGATCCCGCTGGCCATCTGGCCGAGGGCGCGCAACCGCTCCTCTTGCATGACCGCCTGCTGGGTCTGGCGCAGCTCGTTGTAAGCGCTCTGCAACTTGGCGTGCAGCCGGGCCTGGTGCGCCGCCAAAGCCACGTGCTCGCTCAGCATCCGCAGAAACTCCCCCTCGCGGCTGCTAAACGCCGCCCGACCGCTCCGGGCTACCGCCAGAATGCCGAACAGCCGGTTCTCCACCATCAGCGGCACCGCGGTGACCGAGAACAACTCCACCGCCGCCAGCCGGCGCAGCCAGGCCGCATCCAGCCGCCGGGTGTCCGGCACATAAACCGTCTCCCCATGCCGGCACATCCCCAGCCCCGATTCCTCCAGCGGGATCGTCAGCGCCTCGCGCAACTCCAGGCCGGCCAGGCGCGGCGCGCTCCGGGCCCGGACGGCGGCGACCGTCAACAGGCCGGTGGCGGGCTCGAACAGGCCGACCAAACCCAGCTCGATCGCCAGGTGCTCCTCCAGTTGGCGCAGGACCACGTGCAGGATGCTCTCCAGGTCCTGGCGCTCGGAGATGGCCTGGGTGATGTCGTTGAGCAGGCTGATCCGGGTGAGCTGCTGCTGCAGCGCGGCCTCGGCCCGCTCGCGCTCGACGATCTCCAGTTGTAATTCGCGGGTGCGTTCCTGGACCCGCCGCTCCAACTCGTCATGGGCCTTCTGCAACGCGGCGTCCCGTTCCTGGATTTGGGTCAGCATCTCGTTGAACCCGTCGATGAGCTGTCCCAGCTCGTCCTGCCCGTGCTTGACGGCGCGGACGGCGTAATTCTTCTCGGCCGACACGGCCCGCGCCGTCTGGGCCAGGTGAAAGATGGGCCGGGTAATCACCCGCTGCAGCCGGGAGGACAGCAGGTAAGCCACGGCGGCGGCCAGCAGGCTGAACAAGGCGGTGGTGCCGGCGTAGCGCACGAGCCGATCGTGGATTTCCCGCAGGTCGTACTGGAGATAGACGGCCCCCACCAAGTCCTGCGAGGAGTGAATGGGATGCCACAGGACCAGGTAATCGCCCTCGAACTGGTGTTGGTCCACGGATGGAAACGGGTTGGGAACAGGCGGTGGGACAACGGTGGCGTGATCGGCTCGCCGGTAAGGTTTGCCGAAGAGGTTCGCGGGTTGAAAACGATAAATGGCGGCGACCGCCACGTGCGCCGGGGCCTTCCAGGACTCCAGGAACTGGGTGACATCGGTCTCGTAGCCGACTTCGAGCGCGGCGGCGCTTTGGCCCCCGATCGCCTCCGCCCAGGTCCGCAAATTGTCCACCAGGGACTCCCGGAACGTCTTCAGGTCATACGCCACAAAGGCCCCCGAAATCAGCAGCAGGGCCGTGCCCGTCGTGGCCATGATCACCAGCGTGAGTTTGCGCTGAATCGAAACGTTCTGAAGCAAACCTGGCGACATCGGGCGGATCAATCGTTGCTGCTGCGACGGGACAGTTTCAGCAGTCGCGGGCTGATTTTCAAGCCCGCTCGTTGCGCCGCTTCGTTGTCGATGTAGAACAAGACCCGTTTCCGTTCCATGAACAAATCGATCATCACCCCGTCGCCCGCCCCGGGATGGGCGCCCTCGCTGACGGTCAACACACTGGCGCTTTGCAGGGAATTCAGCAGGTCCCCGCGCCGCCGCCGCTCCTCGGCGGTGATAAACAGGATATGGCAGCGCCGCGCCTCCGCCAGGGTTTTGACCGCCCGCACCTCCAGTTGCCGGCCATTGATGATTTTGCCCGCCACCGTCGCCTCCAGATCGTGACCAAAGGGGTTCTCGCCAAATACCCCGATGAGGATCGGCGTGTCCGGCGCCGCAAAGGCATTGGTCGGCCACTCGACGAACTTGGCGAAATTGTAGAGAAACGCCGCCTTGACCTGATACTCGGAAGGGAGGGGGGCCTGGCCGGCGACCGTCAGGGCCGCGGCCAGCCAGAGGCCACCGCTGGCCGGCAAAGGGCTGAGCGCGCCCCGCGCAAAGCTGCGCGCGCGAGACAAGAAGGCGTGGGGATGTGACAGGATTCCCATCTGGTCGCGGGAAAGGCCGAGACCGGCTCAGAACCGCCAGGTCATCTGCGCGTACACGCTACGCGGGACTTGGGTCAGTTGCGTGTTGATGAAGGTCGGGACAAACTCGGCATGCTGACTCTCCCCAAGGTTCTGGGCTACCACCGCGAACTCCAGGTTCCGGCTCGGCCGCCAGCCAAGCCGCAGGTCCATGACCACATAGCTGGGGACGCCCAGCGCGGGCAAAGAGTCCACGTAACGCACATCCCAGTCGAACGACAGGTTGTAAGGCAGGTCCATCGAGGAGAACAGCGAGAATTGCTGCTGCGGACTCCAGCCCTCCTGGGCAATCGAGCCGGGATCGGTGCTGCCCGGCTCCTTGAACAGATGCATGTGCAACCAGGTGTAGCTGGGCCGCAACTGCCACCAATCCGCGACCCGCCACGTCGGACCCAGTTCCACGCCGTAGGTATCCCCGCCCAAGCCGTTGCCCAGGTGAAACGGGAGGAAGGCCGGGGCCTGGCCCGGCGGCGCGCCAAATTCCTGGCTCCGCAAGTGGCTGTACACATTGTAAAAGGTCGATACGTCAAAGGAAACCCGCTCCAACGGCTGCGCCCGGTAGCCGATCTCGTAGGCGATCACCTCCTCGGACAAAAAATCCGGCGCCCCATACAAGGTCGTCGGAGGCAGCGGCGAACCGGGCGGATTGGCATGGTTCAAAGTCACGTCCTCCTCCGCAAACGACGGCGTCCGCACCGCGCGCGAGATCGACCCCCAGATCATGTGCCGATCCTGCGGGGTCCAGGACAGGCGCGCCCCGGGCTCGACCTCGAATCCCGTGAAATCGTTATGCTCCAACTTGGATCCCAGGGTCAGGTGCAGACGGTCGGGCACCAGCGTGATTTCGTCCTGCACAAACGCGCTGAACAACTGGTCCGTCAGCCGGTCCGGTGCCAAAGCCACCGTGGGACTGTTGCCGACGTGATCGACCATGTAGCGATACCCCAGCCCCCAAACCACGTCGTTGAAAGTGCCGACCGGGAATCGATGCTGCAGTTCCACGTCGTAGGTATTGAGGTTGTCCTGGAAGATCTCCGTGTGCCGCTCGGTGTGGTCCCAATAGGCTTGGACCTGCAAATCCGAATCCTCCGAGTAAGTATGCACCCAGCGCCCCTGCAAGTTGCCGCCGCTCATGCTGAACTGGTCCGCCAGACTCTCGTAAAACGTCGGCGGATTGGCCGGCACCGTCGCCCCAAACACCTGGTGGACCAACCCCGCGTAACCGTCCCCTTGAAACGTGATCGCATTGCGGTCCGACACATCCCAATCGGCCCGAAATCCGCCCTGCCCCTTCTGCCACCCGTCGTAAGCCTGCGCCCCGTTGTAGAGCGGAAAGTCGGCCATGTCGAAATACTTTCCGTAAACGCGAAACCAGGCATTGTCCGCCAGCTTCCCACCATACCGCACCCCGCCAAACCCCAACTCCTCGGTGCCGCCGCCGCCGGTCGCCAACGCTCCCTGCGTGTCCTTGGCGCTCTTGGTAATGATGTTGATCACCCCGTTGACCGCGTTGGCCCCCCAGAGCGTCGCCCCGGGGCCCCGCACCACTTCGATCCGGTCGATGTCCTCCAGCATCGTGTCCTGCACATCCCAGAAGACACCCGAAAATAACGGGGTATAAACGCTGCGCCCATCGATCATCACCAACAGTTTATTGGCGAATACATCGTTGAAACCACGCGCGCTGATCGCCCACTCGTTGGCATCCAGACGCGCCACGTCCAACCCCGGCACCAGACGCAACGCCTCCGGAATGCTCGTCGCCCCGAATCGCCGGATGTCGTCGGCTGTGATGACCGTCACCGCCGCCGGCGATTCCGAAAGCTTCTCGGCCTTCTTGGCCACCGACGTCACCTCGATGTCCATCAGCTTCTCGATCGGAATATCCGTCAAATCCTGCCCCGTGGACTTGACCCCGTCCGACGCGACCGCGCCGGTCGCCGCCACCAGCAGCCATCCTGCGCACAGCACCACCGGCTGCCAGGCGCGCTCCGCTTGCCCGAGCCATCCTCGTCCTGCCCAACCGCGGCATTCACCCCGCCCATCGGCGCAACCGGGGCGGCTGACCTCCTGGATTCCCGAGACCCCCACCCGGCGGCCGCGCCCAAGCGCGGACCTCTCTTCTCGAAGCTCAGGGAAACGCTGCCGATTCATGGGCTGTCCTTTCGTTGCGGGTGATCGGTCGAATGCGCCAGCCCCCCACGCGGGCCGCCTCCCGGTTGCCCTTCGAGCGGGCGTCGGTCCCGCAAGCCCGTTCCACGCGCGGCCCTTGCCAGCGGAGGGTTGGTGGTCGGGGAGCACGCGATCGGGCGGGCCCGGATGGGTTAAAGCGGGGCCGTTGATCGGCGGGATATTATAAAGAACGGTTTTCTTTGCAAGTAGGAAAGTAAATATCCGCGCCATCAGGCGGGCTTCACCCACGCCCGGCGGCTGGAGGCCCGGTACAGCGCCTCCATCACCGCGACCCGCGCCGCCGCCTCGCGCGGCGTGACCAGCGGCTCGCCCTGCTTGCCCGCGACCGCATCCAGGAATTGCTGGATCGGCTCGCGCGGTGCCGGCGGCAGGTGTTTGAAGGGTTCCTTCCCATCCGCGCCGGGGACGTGGGCATTTTGATAAAAGAGCTGGCCATTGATGACCACGGCGTGCGCCGTGGTGCCGCTGACCATCAGTTGCACCGGGTCGGCCACGTCCACCCACCCCGCCCCCAGCGTCGCGATGATTCCGCTCTGGAATTGCAGCAGGCCCTCCCCCGTCTCGTCGCATTCGCCGTACCGATGCGTGACCGCCCGAAGGTCGGCGCTCACTGCCTCCACGTCGCCCAGCAGCCACATCAGGATGTCCAGTTTGTGCGTGCCCAGGTCGCCAAAGCCGCCGAACCCGGCGATGCTCGGATCGGCCATCCAGCGGAATTCCTTGTCAAACCACCCGCCCAATGAGCCGTTATGGCAATTGGAACCCCGGGCGCGGGTCACCATGCCGAAGGCGCCGCGGGCGATCTCCGCCCGAAGGAAGATGTGCTTCGGATCGCTGCGCATGAAGTAGCCGGTGGTGAACAAACGGTTCGCCCGCTCAATCGCGTCGGCCATCTCCCGGCTCTCCTGCGCGGTGATGCCCAGCGGCTTCTCGACGAACAGGTGCTTGCCCGCCCTGGCCGCCGCCAGGACCAGGTCGCGATGCCGGTTGGTTTCCGAGCAAATCACCACCGCCGTCACCGCCGGGTCCGACCAGATTTGATCCAAATCCGCGACTGCTTTCGCCTCCAACTGGCGGGCGTATTTGTTGGCGCGCGCCGCGTCGTGGTCCCAGACGAACTTGACCGTCACGTCCTCGCGTTGGGTCAGCAAGCCGACGTAGCTGGCGGTGTGAATATGGGCGCAGCCCACCAGGGCGACCGTGATCGACTGATCGGCCGCCAGGACAGCCGGCAGGCCGGTGGCGGCGACCGTGGCGACACCGGTGGCGCGCAGAAACTGGCGGCGGGTCAATCGAGCGAGGCCCTCCTCGGACCTCGTTTCATCTTTGGCTTTCATCTTCGATGCTCCTTTCCCTTCGCCGCTTCTCCCG
>JAGWYX010000196.1 GCA_018969165.1 Verrucomicrobiota bacterium | reverse complement strand
CACCTCCAATTCGATCATGCGCGAGACGGTGCCGCGGCTGATGACAAAATCGTTGAGGGCAACCTGGGTGGTGGGGTGGCCGTGCGCGGTGCCCAGTGCCTCGATCAACGGGCGGGTCTCCACCCGGAACTCCCCGGCCCAGATCTGGCCCAGGGCCTGCGCCAGCCGTTGAGAGGGCACAGCCGTCAGGAAACCCAGGCCGCCGACCTTGACGCCGAGGATCGGGGTTTTCTGGCCGGCGATATCGCGCGTGACCCGGAGCATCGTGCCGTCGCCGCCGAAAACCAGGAGCAGATCGCAATCCCGGGCCAGGCTGGCGGTGTCGGGACACTGCGGGACCTCCAGGCCCGCCAGGCGCGCCGTCGGCGCTTCGGTGGACACGGACCGGCCGGTCGCGGTGATCAGGGCGGCGGCTTGCCGCACCACGCGGCGGCCGGAGGCCTTCTCCGGATTGGCGATCAAGCCAACCCGGCGGATGCTTTCAACAGACCTTTTCAAGCAAGGTGAAAAATTCCTGGTTGCCGGCCGGTCCCCGGAGCGGCGACTCCGTCAGGCCGCGCCAACGCAACGCCGGCAGGCTCGAGACAAAGACCCGCAGATCCGCGATAATGCGTGCTTGCAGGCGCGGATCGCGAATTACCCCGCGGCCCCTGTCGGCTGCGGGCTTGCCCGCCTCGAACTGCGGTTTGATCAAGGCCACGATTCTGCCCCCCGCCGACAGGAAAGCAATAGCGGGCGGCAGGATTTTTCGCAGGGAAATGAACGCGCAATCGATGACCACCAAATCCACGGGGGCAAACGGCTGGGGCAGCCGTTCCGGGGTCAGGTAGCGCGCGTTGGTGCGTTCCAGGACGATAACTCGCGAATCCTGGCGCAGCTTCCAGGCCAGTTGCCCGCGCCCGACATCGACGGCATACACCTTGGCCGCCCCATGTTGCAGCAGGCAATCGGTGAACCCGCCGGTGGATGCGCCCAGGTCGATCGCCGTCCGGCCGGACACTTGAACCTGGAACTGCCGCAGGGCATGTTCGAGTTTGTAGCCGCCGCGGCTGACATATTTCTCGGCGACCTCCAGTTCGAGGGTGTCCTCGGGGTGGACGGTGTCGCTCGCCTTGCGGGCGCGCTGCTGGTTGAGGCGGACCTGGCCGGCGAGGACGGCGCGCTGGGCCTGCTGGCGGCTCTCGCACAGGCCACGGGTCACCAGGGCCTGGTCCAGACGGACCGGGCGTTGAGTCTGGCTGGAGCGGCGCGTGGTATTCATGGCGGCCTGCAGGACGCGGGCGCACGTCGCGGAAGGGTCACTCGAACCTGGCCGAATGACAACATGTTTCCAGGACTCCGGGGAGGCGGTGCCGGGGCGGCCAATTGGGGCCTCCGCCGTCCGAAGATCGAGTGCGGGCGCGGCGATTCGCGGCGGCTCAGAGTTTGCCGGTGACGATGCGCTGTTGGGTGTCGCGGTAAATGTGCAGGAACAGCGTGCTGTCGGCCGCCACCTTCTGCACGATCTGGGCGAAGCTGGACAGTTCGGTAGGATTGACGACGGCGTGCACGCTTTGCTGGAATGCCTGCATCGGGTTGAGGCTCTGGAAGGATTTGCCGACGAGGATCACGACGGCATGGCGTCGCAAGTTCATTGGCATGCGTTGCAGGTCGGACAACGGGTTTTGCACGTCGGCGTCCCCACCTGCCGCCGCGCCGGCGGCGGATTCCTCCAGGACGACGACCTGGTATTGGACGCGGGCGAAGCGGCGGAGGAATTCTTCGCCATCGGCGGCGACATGCACCTTGTACTCGAGCCCTTCGAGGGAGGCGCGCACCGCGGCGAGGTATTCCGGGGTGGGCAGCCCCAGCAGGGCGGGTTTGTCTTCCGGGCGGAGCAGTTCGAACTCGATGGCCATGACTATTTGAGTTTCAGCGTGGCGGGGAGAGGCGGCGAACTGGGTTTGGCGGCGGCCTCTTCGCCTGCTTTCATCTTCAGGTTCACGAGGGTGCTGGTCGCTTCGCCGCGTTTCTTTTTGATATTATCGATGCCGCGGGTGACGACACCCTTCTTCGTGCAGTAGAGCTGCGCGGTTTCCTCGGTGACCAGGCCCTGTTCGTAGGCTTCGAGGCAGGCGTGGTCGAAGGTGCGCCAGCCGAAGGTGTAGCTGGCTTCGATGATTTCGTAAAAGCTTTTGCCTTCGCTCTCGCCGTAAGTGATGCTGTCTTTGATGCGGAGGTTCGAGCCCATAATTTCCAGCAGGGCAAAGCGGCCGCCGTTGACTTTGGGCGCCAGGCGCTGGCTGACAATCCAGCGCAGCGTGTCGGCCAGCCGGATGCGCACCTGCTCCTGTTCCTCGGTCTCGAACATGCCCAGGATGCGGTTGATCGTCTGGCCGGCGTCGATGGTGTGCAGGGTGCTCACGACCAGGTGGCCCGTCTCGGCGGCGCTCAGGCCAATCTCGACCGTCTCGCGGTCGCGCATCTCACCGACCAGGATCACCTTGGGCGCCTGCCGCAGCGCCGCGCGCAACCCGCTGGAGAACGCGTCAAAGTCCGTGCCCATCTCGCGCTGGTTGAATGTGGCCATCTTCTGCGGATGCACGAACTCGACGGGGTCCTCGAGGGTGATGATGTGGATGGATTTGGACTCGTTGATCTCGTTGAGAAGGGCGGCCAGGGTGGTGGACTTGCCCGAGCCGGTCGCGCCGGTGACCAGGACCAGGCCGGTCTTTTCCTTGGCCACCTGGTGGAAGATGTCCGGCATGCCCAATTCTTCGAGTGTCGGGATTGTCGTGTTCAGTTTGCGCAGGACGATCGAGTAATTGCCGCGCTGGGAGAAGATGTTCACGCGGAAGCGCGCCTTGCCGACCAGCGAATAGGACGAGTCGCAGGAACCGGTCCGAAGCAAATCCTCGGTGAGCCGCCGGCTGCCGCCGATCAGGTTCAAGGCGACCATCTCGGTTTGAAAGGGCGTCAGGCGTTCCACGGGCGGCTCGATGACCACCGGCACCAGTTGGCCGGAGGTTTCGACCTGCAGCGGCTTGTCCACGGTGATGTTCAGGTCGGAGACGTCCTTGTGCGAATCGAGCATGGTGCCCAGCACGTAATCCAGTTCGGTGCGCTGCATAGGCCGGGGAGGGGGCTTTCGGATTTTAGATTTTAGATTTTAGATTGCAGATTAGCATTCAGATTGCAATTGCCCGATCGGAGCTGGGCGCGGGGTGGAAGTGGGGAAACGTCAGGCGTCGTCGTCTTCCGGGGGGTGCGCCAGGAACGGCCGAAATTTCTTTTTGTCCAGGCATTTGTCGTAGGCTTCATCGGGCGAAACCCGCTTCATCTTCAGGTGGTCCATGATCGCGTCGTCCAGCGGCTGGTTGCCCAGCTTCTTGCCCACTTGGATCATGCCCGGGATTTGGTGGGTCTTGCCCTCGCGGACCAGGTTGGCGATGGCGGTGGTGAAGACCAGGATTTCCAGCGCCGCGACCCGGCCTTTCTTGTCAATCCGCCGGAACAGGTTTTGGGCGACGACCCCGCGGAGGGCCTCGGAGAGCGTGGCGCGGATTTTGTTCTGCTGGTCGGCGGGAAAGACGTCGATGATGCGGTCCACGGTTTTGGCGGCGCTCTGGGTGTGCAAGGTGCCGAAGACGAGGTGCCCCGTGCTGGCCGCCGTCAACGCCAGCTCGATCGTCTCCAAATCGCGCATTTCACCAACCAGGATGATGTCCGGATCCTCGCGCAGGGCGCCGCGCAACGCGGAGGAGAAGGACTTGGTGTGGACCCCCACCTCGCGATGGTTGACCAGGCAACCCTTGCTCTCATGCACGAACTCGATCGGGTCCTCGATGGTCAGGATGTGGTCTTTGCGGTTCTTGTTGGCGTAATCGATGATGGCGGCCAGGGTGGTGGACTTGCCCGAGCCGGTGGGGCCGGTCACCAGCACCAGACCTTTGTGCAGCATGGCGAACTTCTTCAGCACCGCCGGCAGCGGGGCGTCGAACTTCTCGAAATCCTCAAAGGAAAGCACCTTCGACGGGATTTGGCGAAACACGGCGGCGACCCCGTTCTTTTGGTTGAAAAAGTTGGCCCGGAACCGCGAGACGTTCGGAATCTCGTAGCCGAAATCCACGTCCCCGGTTTCCTCGTACACCTTGATCTTGTATTCGGGGGCGATCTCGTAGAGCATCGCCTTCAAGGCGTCGCTCTCCAACGGCGGGTAATCAACCCGGTGAAGTTCACCGTTGATGCGCAGGATCGGCGGGTTGCCCGAGGAGAGGTGAAGGTCCGAGGCTTTCTGCTCGAACATCAGGTTGAAGAAGGCGTCGATTTTGGCCATAAAGGTCGCGGATTGTCGCTCACCGACTCTTTAGCCGAAATGCCCGGTCCTGGCAAGCCAATGAACGACCTCGCCGAAATTCTCCGCCGGGAGATCGCCGCCGCCGGCGTGCTGCCGTTTGACCGCTTCATGGGGCTGGCCCTCTTTCACCCCACCCTCGGCTACTACGAGAGGCCTGACGCGGCCACCATCGGTCGCCAGGGGGATTACTTCACCAGCGTCAGCGTCGGCAGTTTGTTCGGCCAACTGCTGGCGTTCCAATTCGCCGATTGGCTGGCGGCGTTGCCCGGCGGCCCGGTCCAACTGGTCGAGGCCGGCGCCCACGACGGACGGCTGGCGGCGGATGTGCTTGGCTGGTTGCAACTCCGCCGGACCGTCCTTTTCGAGCGGCTGGAATACTGGATTGTCGAACCGTCGGCACGGCGACGGGGGTGGCAAGCGGGCGCGCTCGAGCAGTTCACCGGGAAAATCCGTTGGTTCGCCGGCTGGGAGAGAGTCCCAGCGACAGGCGTCCAGGGAATTATTTTTGCGAACGAATTGCTCGATGCGTTCCCGGTGCGGCGGTTCGGTTGGGACGCCCGCGCGAAATCCTGGTTCGAGTGGGGCGTTGCCCTCGATGGGGACCGCTTCGTTTGGGCGCGGATAAGAGGCGCGGGGAATGGACCGCTGCAGAACCCATCCTCCACCCTCGATCCTCCATCTTCGTCTTTGTGGACGGTGTTGCCTGAGGGATTCACGATTGAAACCTGTCCGGCGGCCGAAGCCTGGTGGGGCCAGGCGGCGCGCGCCCTCCGCGAGGGCAAGCTGCTCACGTTGGATTATGGATTGACGACCGAGCAGTTCTTTTTCCCGGAGCGTTCGCGAGGCACGTTGCGCGCCTATCGTCGGCACCACGCGACCGACGACGCGCTGGCTGACCCGGGCGAGCAAGACCTGACGGCGCATATCAATTTCAGCGCCCTCCAGGCCGTCGGCGCAGCAGCCGGGCTCCATACCGCGCCGCTGGCTTCGCAGGCGCAGTTCCTGACCCGAATCGCCGCGCGGACCTGGCAGCCGAGAAGCGACTTCGAGGATTGGACCCCGCTCCGCATCCGCCAGTTCCAGACCTTGACGCATCCGGAGCATTTGGGCGAGCGCTTCCGCGTGCTGATTCAGTCCCGGGACGACTGAAAACGGGCTATCGCCTCATTTTGTCCTGAAACCAGGCCGGTGCGGGGTTCAGCTCTAGGCTCCGGGGCGGCGAGGCTGCCGACGGACTTCCTGGAGCGCGATCAGGTTCTCCCAGAGCGGTCGCACGCGGTCGAGTTGGTGGGCCGGGATCTCCTCGTAACGGATGCGCGTGTGCCGCGCCGGTTGTTTCGTGATCGGGCTCAATCGGCACGGGACGCTCGTGTAGCCGGGGCTCCGCTTTGCCCGGAGCGGGCCGGAGACGTTGGCCGGCGACTCGCGCCCAAGCGGCCTCGACGGCAGCGGCGGTCGAACGCCAAAAACTCGGTCAACCCGGCTGTGACAGGGGAGGCTCTCACCTCACCCGCACCCGCTTGGCGAAAGTGAGGTATTGTGGCAGCGGGTCGAGCGTTAGCACCAAGCGGCGTCGCTCAACCTTCAGCGGGCGACTGACGCCCCGGCCGTTCACCGCCGTGACGGCTTTTGCCGACAGCCCCCTCACGTCGAGGGCCACCTCATGCGGTTTACCCGTCGTCCAGGCCGCCAGTTTCTCGTGGCCGACCGGATCCACCATCAGCAGCGCGTAATCCTGTTCGTCCGCCAGCACGAGCCGGCGGGCGATGTGGTAAGCGCCCAGTTCGCGTGTCATCGTTTGGAGCGCGACATAGGCCGGCTTCGGTTCGAGTTCCATGGTCACCGTGCCGAAGTTGTCTTCGCGCTCGTTCGGGTCCGGGCCGTCGTTCTGCCAGTCATACCAGATAGACACCGGGACGTGGTTCAGGAGGTTCGACAACTGCTGACGGACACTGAACGACGCCTGGTCCTCCAAGGACAGGCCCTTGGTGTGCGTGGCGTAACCCCACTCGCCGCTCAAGATCGGGATGCGCCGTTTGCCCCCGTTGGGCGCGTAGCGTTCGATCAGGACCCGCAGCCGCCGATAATCCGCGGCTGCGGTCTCCGGCGGCCGATGGTAGCTCCGGTACGGATGCACGCTGACCGCGTCGAGATATTCCAGCACGCCGGATTTCAAGAAACTCTCCAGATAGTCCCACGGAAAACCTGAAGTCGCCGGCCCCACGATCGTCGCGTCCGGCTCCGCCTCGCGGACGGCGCGGCAGGTGGCCAGGGCCAGCGCGGCGTATTGCTCGACGCTGGGTTTCGGCTTCCAGAAGCTGATGTTCGGTTCATTCCAGATTTCCCAAATGACGTGGTGCCCGCGGAAATGCCGGGCCGAGGCGGCGGCCCAGCGCGCGTAGGCGGCAATGCTGTCGGGGTGTTGCGGCGAGGCCAGGTCGCGCTGCTCTCGGCCGTTCAACGGATTGCGGCTGGTGACGGTCTGCTCGTAGAGCGGGTTGGAGTAATCGAAAATGTAATAGGGCCGGAGGCCGCGTCGTTCGAGGTTCGCCGTGAGTTGGTCGTAGGCCGACCAATCGTATTGGCCTTTCTGGCGCTCAATCCCCTGCCACCCGAAGTCCATGCGGATCACCTTGAAACCAGCCGCGG
>JAGWYX010000195.1 GCA_018969165.1 Verrucomicrobiota bacterium | reverse complement strand
ATTTGACGACCTGGTTGGAGGCAGAGCTGCTGAGGTAATAAATGTTATTGGCATCCACCGCCACGCTGTTGGGTTCGACGAGCCCGCTGGTGATAAGGGTGTTGACGGTCTGGGCTGGGGCGCTACCGACCGTGGCCGCCAGGGCCAAACCTCCGAGAATGCCTTTAAACTTCATGCGGCTGCTCAAAACGATCAATCATCGGCCCGGCGGGTTCCACGAACCGGGTAGCAGCGGACGTCAGCCCGCTCTCGCTTGTCCCGGTGGCGATCGGAGCCGACTTACGTCGGCGGCTACCGGACGTTCCGGCTTTCATGGCTCGGACCCCGGCCCGCGTGTGGCCTCCGGACCGGGTGCGCCGGTCACGGCGCCTGGGTATGGACGCGATAGAAGCGGTTGCCGTCGGACGCATTCGGGTCGGTGAATTCCATCGTCGCGCCTTGTCCATGCAAGTTTTGGCCGACCACGCTCCAATTCAGCAGGTCGGAGGACGACTCGATGGTGTAGATTTGCCCGGCATCGCCGAACCAGTCGAGCTTGAAGCCGCTGACGGCGGGCAGGGTCGGTTGGAGTGCCGGCGCCTGGACGGCGACCGATCCGCTGCTGACGGCGAAGTTGTATTGCGTGGTCAGGTTCGGCGCGCCGTCGGCGTTGACGATGGCGACGACATAAGCCTGACCGGCCTGGGCGGTGCTTGGGATCGGAATGCTCACCACACCGAGCAGGTTGCTGCCGGTGAGCGGCGCGGCGAACGAGTTGGTGGTGGTCAAGGCCGGCCAACCGCCGCCCGCCTGGTTGGCGGACAAGGCCGGTGCGATGGGGGCGGGCACGCCCGTGGCCGGCACGAACTGGACCGGCTGCGTCAGGGCCGGCGCGCCGCCAGCAGGCTGGACGGTGGCCAGGAATTGCAGGCCCGCCAACGAGGAGCCTGGCGTCACATTCACATAGACCGGGACGTTGGCCACGGTGCCGGGGTTGACGTTACCTTGGGGAACGACGCCGACCTGGGCATTGACATTTTGCAGTTTGACACCGTTGAGGGTGATCAGGCCGCTGCCGGCATCCGCGCTGGAGGACTGGGCGGGCAGGTCGGGGGCGCTGTTGAGGTTGGTGTGGGCGTTGACCCGCACGCCGCCGGCCGACCACATCCGAATCCAATCGTTGGTGTCCAGCCGGAGCGAGCGGTTGAGAATGACCTGCCAGTCCAGGTAGCGAATCTGGCCATCACCGCCGACCGAGGTGGTGGTATCCACCGGGAAGGCGTCCATGGCATCGAAGGCGTCGCTGAACGTGTACGGCACGCGCAGGCCGAGCGAGGCGGCCAGGGCGTTGTTGACGTCGTTGTTGTTGAGGTTGCCATTGCCGAAATCGCCGGCGTTGTAAAAGTTGCCGGGCGCCGAGTCACCGACGGTGTAAGGAATATTGGTGATGGTGATGGACTGATTGGCAAACGGCGCCATCGCGACGGCGGTTTGCACGCCGTCCGAAGTGCCCGACGGCTGGACGCAGGCCAGCGTGTAGGTATTGCCGGCCGCGGCGGTGCCGGGGATGGGGATGGCGACGAGCGCGACGGTCATCGAGCCGGCGGCGTTAAAGCCGGTATTCTGACCCAAGTAAGCAATGCTCACGCCGGTCGTGGGTCCATTCTGGTAAGTGCTCGAGACCGGGGCGTTGGTGGCGGGCGGGGTGATCTGGACAAAATCATTGGTCGTGATGACGATGTTGCGCATCTGGGTCGAGATCGGTGGCGGGGTGCCGGCGGCCGGCGTGACCTCGATGCGGAACTGGAGTGATTTAAGGACATTGGTGCTATTGAGCTTGACCTGCACGGGGACAACCAGGGTCGCGCCGATCCCGGCGTTGAAACCGTGGGTGAAGCCGAGGAAGCTGTTTTGAATGTCGCTGAAATGGAAGGTCTGGGAGACCTCGCCACTCTCGCTGTAACCGCTCTTGAAAGCCACGACGTTGAAGACGACGTCATTGGTGCCATTGACAACATTGAGCGGACCGCCGCCGTAGAGCTGGGAGGGAGGTTGGTTCGTCGGGATCGAGCCGTCGGTGGTGTACCAGAGCTGCGCGTTGGTGGTGATCTCGGTCAAGGTGAACGAACTCGGGTCGATACCGTTGATGGTTGGCGCCGCGCATTGGAATTGGATGCGGGCGGTGACGACCGGGCTGGCCACGCGTCCCTGGGCCGTGCTGTAGGCCTGGATCGTCAGGTCCGGCTGGGTTGGGTTAACAATCGTCGGCGGCAGCGATTTGTCGGTCAGATTGAAACCTGGCGGCACCGAGCCTTGGACCTGGGTGGGCGGTGGCGGGACATTGGTGGTCGGCCCGAGGGTGTAAAAGGTTTGCACGCCCGGGTTGGAATCGGTGGTCAGGATGCCGATCACGCGGTCGTTATTGAAAGTGGCGGTGCCGGCGATCTGGTTGAACTGGAGGGTGACCAGCCCACTGCCGATATCGTTGGTAAGGGTGAGGGCCCCGATCTGCGGCGCCGACACGGGCGGCAGGGCCTGCCCCACCATAATGGACCAGACTTTGGACGGACCGGTGGCGTCGGTGCCCTGGTCGGCCACCAGGAAGATGCCGTTGTTATCCTCCGCCAGCCCGGTCGGCTTGAGCAGGGGCGCGCCGGTCGCGTTATTGGTCACGTAGGTGGCGGTCGAGTAATTGCCGGGGAGGATCGGGTTGGAATAGACGCGCCGGATCAGGCCGTTGTCCGTATCACTCACCAACAGCCCGGTCGCGCCGCCGACCCACAGCAGGCCGCGCGGGTGGAAGAACAGCGCGCTGGTGCCCAGGGGACTGTCGGTGGCGCCGGAGACGTTGGGCGAGCCGCTGCCGGCGATGCGCGTGACGGCGCCGCCGGCGACGACGGCGATGGCGTTGTTCCAGGTGTCGGCGACGTAGAGGTTGCCGCTGGCGCTATCGAACGCGACGGCGGAGGGGCGGTTGAACTTGGTGCCGCCGGTGGCGACCGTGGTGACGTTGTTGGCCGGGCTGAGCATGCGGATGACGCCGTTGATCAGGTCGGCGATGTAGATGTTGCCCGTCGTGTTGTCGATGGCCAGGCCGGCGGGATCGTCGAACTGGGCCAGCGTGCCGATGGCATTATCGCTGTATCCGGGCGCTCCCGGTTGGCCGGCCAAGGTGCTGACCGTGCCGGCCAGGGTGACCAGGCGGAGGGTGTGGTTCCCGGAGTCCGAGACGACGAAGCCGCCGCGGGCGGCGGAGAAGACAATGCCCTGCGGGTTGAGGAAGCTGGCGAGAATCCCGGCGCCGTCGTTGGTGCCGGGGGCAAAATTCCAGGTGCCGGCGAGCTGGGTGATCGCGCCCGTCACCGGGTTATACTTGACAATGCGGTTATTGCCGCTGTCCGTGACGAAATAATTATTGGTGGCATCGACCGCCACGCCACTAGCCTCGAACAACCCGTTGGTGATGACGAGGCCGAGGCTTTGGGCGTCGAGGTTAAGGGCGAACACTCCTGAGGCCAAGAACGCCAAGGTGAGGTATTTTTTCATAGGTCAGAAGTTTGTTGTGGGTTTATGGGGTAATTACCTTATTTTTTCAAGCTAATTCGGCAGGGTTCGCTGGTCGGCGCTCATTACTCGGGCTTACGGTTGCAGCCGCACCCGATAGAATCGGGTGATAGCGGCGGAGTTGGTGTCCACGATCTGCAAGTAGTCTCCGGTTCCCAGCACATTGGTGGCGACGGCCGACCAGTTTGCCCCAGTCGGGCTGGGAGCGGTCTCGACCGCATACGCCCGGTAAGGCGCCGAGAGCCAGCGCAAGACCACGGCGCCGTTGGTCTGGACCACCAGCGGCGCCAATTGCAGGCGGGACAGGGCATTGGTCGGGTTGGTACCGGCCAGGTATTCAGCCCAGTTCGGCATGCCGTCGCCGTCCGGGTCCGCGTTGTCGGCCGCCAGCGGGTTGTCGGCCGAGCCGAAGAAGTTGGTGCGCCACTCGACGGAGGTGATGGCGGGTGGCGGCAGGTTGGTCGAGCGGACGGCGACCGCGCCGGGGCTGGTTTCGAAGTCGTATTGGAAGTAGGTGTTGTTCGTCGGGGCCGGGGCGCCGTCGGCGGCGACGAATTGCACGGTGTAGAGGCTGGTCGCCGGCGCGTCGGAGGGCAAGGTGAAGGATACTTGGCCGACGAGGTTGCTGCCCTCCAGCGGAGGGTCAAATGAGGGATCCGACCAGGCCCAGCCCGCGCCGTTGGGCGCCAGGGTCACCGTCTGCTGGGGGGCGGGAATTCCCAGGGCCGGCGCGGGGGAAAAGGTCACGGGGGAGGAAACCTGCGCGGCGCCCGGGGTCGAGTTGGTGATCACGACGCTGAATTCCATCCCGGCCACGCTGGCGCCGGGCGCGACGTTGAGGTAAATCGGCACGTTGACCGAAGTGCCAGGCACGGCGGCGGGCACGGCGCCGGCGCGGAGGAGGGCCTGGCGCACCCACACCACCCCCGGCAGGGGATCGCTGATCTTCTCGGCCGGGGTGTCCGCCGACCCGGTCAGGGTGGCGGCGGATGTGACCCGAACGCCGCCGGGGCCCCAATAGCGCATCCAATTATTGGTCTGGAACCGCAGGGCGCGGTCGAGTGTGATCTGCCAATCCAGGAATCGAATCCGGCCATCGCCGCCGGCAGCGGTCGGGGTGTCTTCGGGGAAAACGTCCATCGCGTCGAAGAGGTCGGTGAACGGGAACGGGACGCGGACACCCAGCGAGGCGAGGAAGACGTTGTTGACGTCGTCGTTGCTGATGTTGCCTTCCCCAAAGCCGGTGCCGGTCTCGGCGTTGTACCAGAAACTGGGCGCGGTATCGCCGACCAGGTAGCAGACATTGGTGGAGACCACGATCTCGAGGTCCGGCAGACTCGCCAGTGGCACGGAGGCCTGGTTGGCGTCGGAGGTCCCTTCGGGGAACTTCAACTCGAGGCGATAGCGGTCGCCAGGCTGCGCGGTGGCGGGGATTGGCACCGCCAGCAGGCCAACGGCGCCGAAATTCCTGAGCGTGAAGGGAACGCTCGGGGACGACAGGATGCCGATTTGATTGGTGACCTGGCCGGTGGTGGTGTTGGTCGAGGACTGCGAGTAAAAGCCGAACTGGGCGCTGCCACCGGACGCGCTAGGGCCGGTGAGCGGGATGAAGTCGTTCGTCGCGAGGGGCAAAACTTGCAGGAGCGCCGTGGGGATGTTCGGGGCGAAATGGCCGGGGGGAGATTCTTCGGGTGTCAAATCCAACCGGTATTGGATCGAAGCCAGCGTTTGGTTAGAGCCGAGGTTGACGACGACGGGCAGCACGATGGTGGAGCCGATACCGGCGAGGACGTTGCCGTTAAGGCTGGGCGGGATGCCGACGGTGTTGGTGGCGGCCGACAGGCCGCTGACGGTGGCGCTGGCGAAGCTGCCGATGAAGGCCTTGAGCTTGAGCGCGGTGAGGTCGTTGGTGGAATTGTGCCACAGGATGACCCCCAGGTTGTTGGTGAGCGCTAGCTGGAGACTGTTGGTGGTCGGGTCGGTGCCGTCGGTGGTGTAATAGACGGTCGGGTTGAAGAAGAGGCTATTGTTGAGGTTGGAGACGGTGATGGTCTGGCCCATCGGGAAGTAACCGGAGTTGGGACTGAAGGTGGGCGGCAGGACGACCACGGTGTTGGAGGTGGAACCGCCGGCGCCACTGGCGCCGGTCAAGCCCGAGCCGGTGACTTCGCGGAGGAGGTGGTAGTAATCCTCGGTAGTATAGACCACCCCCGCGCGATCGACTGTGACGCCGACCGGATCGCGGCAAGCGGCGGCGTTGGTGCCGAAATCCGCGCCGACCCCATCGTACCAACCGGGGAACAAACCCGGGCCGTAGTCCCACTGGTTGGTCGAGACACCATATAGATTCGTGACCGCGCCATTGATCAAGATCACGCGTACCCGGTTATTGCCGCGGTCGGCGACGACGATGGCGCCATTGGGGGCCTGGAAGAGTTGCCAGGGCTGATTGAACGCGGCGTAGGGAGGCGGTCCGTTGGTGTAACCCGGTCCGTTGCCGCCGGCCAGTAGTTGGACGGCGCCGGTGAGGGGGTTGACGAGCTGGACGGCGTGGTTGCCGGTGTCACTGACGGCCAACTGGCCGCTGCTCAAGGCCGCGATGCCTTGCGGCTGATTGAAGGTGCCGCTCGGTTCAACCACGACGGGCGGCGCGGCGGAGTTGGTCGGGTTCAACTTTACGACGGCGCCGTTCAACAGCGTCACGTAGATGTTGGTGCGGGCATCGATCGCGAGCGCGGTCGGTTTGGTCAAGGCCGGCCAGTGGGTGATGAAATTGCCGAAGCTGTTGTACTGGCGGACCAGGCCGTCGCCGGCCGTCAGCACATAGAAATTGGTCGCGGCGTCGAAGGTGACGGCCAGCGGGCTGGGCAGATTCGACAAGATGGTGATCGTCTGGCTGTTGGCGTCGTCGCCCACCGCGGTGATCAGGCGGATGGCGTTGTTGTCCCGGTCTGCCACGAGCAGGTTCCCGGCGTTATCCGCCGCGACGCCCGCCGGGTTGTCGAATAGCGACAGTTCGAAGGTATTACCGTCGGCCCAACCGGCGCCCGCGCCGCCGAGGGTCGTGACGGTGCCATCGGCCCGGAGGACCTGGGCGGTGGCCAGCAACGCGATCCCGGTGGCTAACGCCAGCAGGCACAGGCCCCTTTGGTTCTTGACAGTCATGAGCATCGGCTGGGAGCGTCGCACGGGGGTCTCGCCGGGTTTACTGATCCAGCAGCGGTTTGTCCTTGCTGAATTTCGCCGGGGCGCCCATGCCCGGTTTGACGTCGTTATCGAGGAACTCGCGCGGCACGGGTGCCTTCAGGAATTCGGTCTTGGTCGGCTGGAAGTCCGAATCCTGGATGACGGTGGGCGTGATAAAGATCATGAGGTTCTGTTTGGTCCGCAGCTTGTCCTCGTGACGGAAGGCCAGGCCCACGACGGGGAGATCGCCCAGGAAGGGGATTTTGGT
>JAGWYX010000194.1 GCA_018969165.1 Verrucomicrobiota bacterium | reverse complement strand
GTTACGCAGCCGCCGCGCTGCGGCTGGTCTTCGACCCAGCCGCGCTCCATTTTTAAAACACCCGCTTACTGACCAAATCCTGCGTCCTGACCGTGGCGGCCGGGCTTGACTCCGGCCTGGGCGCATTCTACGCTGAAGAACGTTCAGGTTCTTTGAAAGCGATGGACGCAAGTCCATCCCAGTTCACAGCCAGGCATCAGGGAACCCCGTGCGAATCGGGGACGGTTGCGCCACTGTAACGGGTCACAGACTCCCACTTGCCACTGGTCCACACGACCGGGAAGGCGGGAGCGCGGTATGAGCCCGGAGTCAGGATATCGGCTTGGCTGTGCTCGTCAGGCGGCGGGCACACGTGTCCCGCCCCAACTTCTCCGCCAAAGAGAAGGATGAGGCCAGCCGGCCCCGCGAGCGCGGGACCGGATTCGTGAGCGCCTTCATTCTCCGATTGGTCGGGGGTGAAGGTTTTTTGTTTGAAACGTTGAAGCATCGAACCGTTATCAAACGGTTCGATGCTTCAACGTTTCAACACTCCCTTCCACCCCCGCCGCTGGTCTCTCAAACGTTAACCCGGCCGCAGCTCGTCTGCGACCTTATTGAAAGATCAGCCTATGTTCGATATCCGTTCCGCGGGCCTGGCCCTGGCCGGCGCCCTGTTCCTGTCCACCCTCCCGGCCCGGGCCGATCGCCTTCAGGAGGATTTCAGCGCCAACCCGTCCGCCCGCGGCTGGAAGGTTTTCGGCGACACCAACCTCTTCGTTTGGGACGCCACCAACCAGGACCTCCGGGTGACTTGGGACTCGTCCCAACCCGACAGTTACTTCTATCATCCGCTGGGCAACATCCTGACCCGCGCCGACGATTTCAGCCTCGAGTTCGATCTCGATCTCACCGACCAGCAGGTGACCGGCACCTTCCAAGTCGCCGTCGGCCTGCTGCGGTTCCAGGAGGCAACCAACACCGCGTTCTCCCGGCCCCTGGCCGATACGCCCGACCTGTTCGAGTTCGACTATTTCCCCGACGGCGGCTTCGGACCGAGCCTGGACGCCACGCTGGCCGACGATACGATTTCGGCAACCGACTCCGCCGATTTCTATTTCGCCTACGACAACCTGCCGCTGGTGGACGGCGTGAGCTACCACGTCAAACTCATCCATGTCGCCGGGGAACCAACCATGAGTGGGGAGGTCTTGACCAACGGGCAGGTGTACGCCGCGCTCACGAATGTCTTCAGCGGTCCGATCACCGATTTCCGGCTCGACACCGTGGCCATCAGCAGCTTTTCCGCCGCTGGCGATACCAACGGGGACTCCGTCCTGGCTCATGGCACGGTGGACAACGTGATGGTCACCCTGCCGCCACCCCCGGTGCAGGACCTGGTCGTGGTCCTGAGCAACAGCCTCCCGCAGCTCGAGTTCCTCGGCCGCTCCAACTGGCTCTACACCCCCCAACGGTCCACCGACCAGCAGTCCTGGACCAACCTGAGCCCGGCGCAGTCCGGGGCCAGCGGCCCCTGGGTGCTGCCGGATCCGAGCCCGCCGACGGGCCGGGCCTTTTACCGCGTCCGCGCCGATCGCCCCTGATATGAAGGAGAAAGTCGTTTTCTGCTGGAGTGGCGGGAAGGATTCCGCGCTGGCGCTCCACCGCCTGCGGGCCGACGATCGCTACGAGGTTGTGGCACTGCTAACCACCTGCAATGAACACTTCCAGCGCGTCTCGATGCACGGCGTGCGCCTCGAATTGCTCGAACAGCAGGCGCGCGCCCTCGGCTTGCCGCTCGAGAAAATGTTCGTCAGCCAGCGCAGTTCCAACGACGAATACCAGCAAAAACTCACCGACCACCTGCGGGCGCACCGGGCGCGCGGCGTCACCACGTTCGCGTTCGGCGACATCTTCCTCGAAGATCTCAAACGCTGGCGCGAAGATAACCTCGCCAAACTCGGCCTCCGCGGGCTGTTCCCAATCTGGAAGATCGACTCGCGCGAGTTGATCCGCGAATTCCTCGCGCTCGGCTTCGGGTCGGTCATCTGCTGCGTCAACGATGCTTATCTCGACAAGACCGCGGTCGGCCGCCACCTCGACGCCGCGTTCATCGCGTCGTTGCCGGCCGACGTTGACCCGTGCGGCGAGAACGGCGAGTTTCATTCGTTTGCCTTCGCCGGCCCGGTCTTCAGATGGCCGTTGTCGATCCGGGTCGGCGAAAAGGTCTATCGGCCGGTCGAGGAAACGCATCCCGGCAACGCCACGCCTCCGCCGGTCTGCCCGCCCCCGGGGGCGCGACGCACCAAGGGCTTTTGGTTCTGCGACCTCCTCCCGGCTTAGGAGGAGCCACGGATGAAGAAAATCAAACCCGATAAATCAACCTATGAACTCACCTCGCTTCCTTCTGTTGGCCGGGATGATCCTGGCCGCCGCCGCCTCGCGTCTCCTCCCGCACCCGCCGAACTGCACGCCGATTGCCGCCATGGCCTTGTTCGGTGGCGCGAGTTTCGCGGATAAACGCGCGGTGTTCCTCGTGCCGCTCGCCGGCCTCCCATTCTTCCAGAACACGCTGGCGGGTGACTTGTTCTATTGCGCGATCCTCTTCGGAGGGCTCGCCCTGGCCGAGCGCCGGTTCGGCGCACTCCGCGAGCGCGCGCCGGCCTCGAGCCCCGCTTAATACAGATTCTCAAAGCCGCCAGCGCATCATGATGGCGAAGCGGACTGCCTCAGATCAGGCTTCCTCCTTTGGCGAACTCCGCCTGGTCTCCTTCCTGCCGGCGGCGACCGAGATCGCCTGTGCCCTCGGACTGACGGACCGGTTGGTGGGCGTGAGCCACGAGTGCGATTATCCCCCGGCCGTCCGCGGCAAACCCGTCGTCGTCCGTTGCGCGTTGCCAGTCCAAACCATGAGCCTCCGGGACATCGACCGTACCGTCGGCGAATGCCTCCGGCGCGGAGGCAGCCTCTACGAAGTGGACGAGCGTTTGCTCCGGAAACTCGCGCCGACGCATATTCTGACCCAGGCGCTCTGCCAGGTTTGCGCGCCCTCGGGCAACGAAATCACCCGCGCGCTCAAAGCTCTGCCGTCGCCACCGCAAATTCTCTGGTTCACCCCGCGCTCTTTGGCGGACATTTACGAGAACCTCCGCGACCTCGGCCGGGCGACGAACCGCCTCGACCGAGCCGACGCGCTGGTCGCCTCCTATCGCGCCCGGGTGCAACGGCTCGCCGCACGCACCCGCGGCGCCGCGCGCCGGCCGCGGGTCTTCTGCCTCGAGTGGGCGGACCCGTATTACGGCAGCGGGCATTGGGTGCCCGAGATGGTCGAGAGCGCCGGCGGCCAGGATGCTCTGGGACGCAAAGGCGCGGACTCGGTCCGGCTCCGCTGGCGCGACATCGCCGCGTGGGCGCCCGAGGTCTTGATCGTGTCGCCCTGCGGTTTCGGATTGGACCGAGGCGTCAGCCAAGCCGAGACGCTCCTGCGGCAGCCGGGCTGGAAAAACCTGCCGGCCGTGCGTGCAGGACGCGTGTTTGCGGTAAACGCGAACGCCTATTTCGCCCGTCCCGGCCCGCGCGTCATCGATGGTATCGAGTTGTTGGCGCACTTGATTCACCCGAGCATTTGCAACTGGCACGGTCCGCGCGATGCCTTCCAACAGATCCGCTCGCCCAGGCCGCCCGCGCCCGGCGTAGGGAAGGGCGCCGCCTCTCCCCGGCCCTCTCCTCCGCTGCCAGCGGAGGAGAAGGTGCCCGCAGGGCGGGAGAGGAGGCGCCCCGGTTCAGGGGCCCATCTCATGCGCCCTCGCCAAGGGAAGCACTCCAGAAGCCCGGTAGCAGCGGACGTGAGTCCGCTCACACCTCCCCCGAAAGCGATTCGAGCCGACTCACGTCGGCTGCTACGGGACGAACCGTCGTCCATGGCCCGGGGGCGCGGCCAACGTCAGACAGGTTCTCGTCACTCCCCCGCCTTTACCCTCGTCGAACTGCTGGTCGTCGTCGCCGTCATCAGTCTCCTGGCGGCGCTGCTGATTCCGACGCTGGTGCGGAGCCAGGAATCGGCCCGCCGTGCGCAATGCGCCGGTAACCTCCGGCAACTAGGCCTGGCCACGCGGATGTATTGGGACGACAACGGCGACCATTGCTTCCGGTGGACCCGCGGCCCGACCAACGGCGGCATGCTGTACTGGTTTGGCTGGCTGGGCCCCGGACCCGAAGGGCAACGGCCGTTTGATCCAACCCAGGGCGCGCTCTTTCCGTATCTGGGTGCGGGCAAGGTGCGGCTCTGCCCTTCGCTCGATTACGCGCTGGCCCAGTTCAAACTCAAGGCCGACGGCGCCGCTTACGGCTACGGTTACAATTTCTACCTCTCGGCGCCGCTGGATAAATCGCCAGTCAGCCTCCTCACGATCAAATACCCGACCGACCTGGCCCTGTTCGCCGACGCCGCCCAGGTGAACGACTTCCAGGCCCCCGCGTCGCGGACCCATCCGTTGCTCGAAGAATGGTATTACGTTGACACCAATGCCAGCTACCCGAACGGGCACTTCCGCCACGCCGGCACGGCCAACGTCGCGTTTTGCGACGGGCACGTGGCCGACAAACGCCCGGTGGCCGGGTCGCTCGACCCGCGCCTCCCCAGCCAGTGCGTCGGCCGGCTGTCCAGCGAAATCCTCCTGCTGCCCTAGCGAGGCGCGCCTGATCAACCACGAATGCACACCGATGGATACGAATCGGAATACCGCGGATGCCACGGATGTCACGGATCGAGTGCCTTCTGATCCGCGCCAGCCGCGGTCAATTCGGTTTCTCCTTTGGCAGGTTGCGAGTTTAAGGTCGTGTTTGAAAAATGCGGAGCGCGGCTGGGTCGTCCTCGACCAGCCGCAGCACGCCCCGAGTTTCCGGCACGTTTTGCTCAGGCGCCGCGTTGCGGCTGGTCTTCGACACCGCCGCGCTCCCTGTTTACAACACGGTCTCAGATCACCGGCTCGGTCGCCACGAACCAGAACATCGTCTGCCAGAGCTGCAAACATCGGACATCTCGATAGAGCGCCCGAGGACTGGGCGCACTCCACGACGCTGGCGCGCCCGCCAAAACATTCGAAATCGCAAAGCGTCCTGGACTGCGGCAGTCCGCTGCCGCTTTCGAACGCTCGCGCCGTAGTCCACAGAATTCCGAGACGCTCCCCTAAGCCCCGACCTGGCGCGTGATCGCCTCGCTGATCTTCTGCGACCACTTCTCCAGCACCGCGGCGTCGCGGCCTTCAATCAGCAACCGCGCCTTGGGCTCGGTCCCCGAGTACCGCAGCAGCACGCGGCCGCCCGCCGGGCTGACCTCGGCCTCCGCCGCCGACACCAGGGCTGGAACGGCGTCCAGCTCGGCGAACGGCTTTTTCTCGCGCACTCGGATATTGGTTACGCGCTGGGGATACCGCGTCCAGCACTTGGCCAGGTGCGAGAGGGCAGCGTCCTTGGACTTCATGATCCGCAGGATTTGCAGCGCGGTGACCAGGCCGTCGCCCGTCGTGCTGTGGTCGCGGAAGATCACGTGCCCGCTCTGTTCCCCGCCAAAATTGCTCCCGTTGCGCAGCATTTCGTCGATGACATTTTTGTCGCCGACGGCGGTGCGGACGACGCGGCCGCCGGCCTGGCGGATGACGGCGTCGAGCCCGGCGTTGCTCATGACGGTAGCCACGAGCGTTTTCTCGCGCAGGGCGCCCTCGGCCATCATTTCCAGGCCGCAGATGGCCAGCACATCGTCGCCGTCGATCAGGTGCCCCGACTCGTCGCAGAACAGCACGCGGTCGGCGTCGCCGTCGTGGGCGATGCCCAGGTGGGCGCGGTGTTCCCAGACCTTGCGGCAGACGACCTCGGGGTGCATCGAGCCGCATTCTTTGTTGATATTCGTGCCGTCGGGTTGGTGGCCGGAGACAAAAATCTCGGCGCCGAGTTCGCGCAACACGCACGGGGTGGACTTGTAGGCGGCGCCATGAGCGCAATCAACCACCACCCGCAGACCCTCGAGGGTCAGGCCGCGCGGGAACGAGGCCTTGGCATACTCGATGTAGCGGCCCAAGGCATCGTCAATGCGCACCGCCTTGCCAATCTCCGCCGCCGTGGGACGGATGTTTTCGATCTCCCCGCTGAAGACCAGTTGCTCGATCCGGCTCTCGATGTTGTCATCCAGCTTGTAACCGTCGGCCCGGAAGAATTTGATGCCGTTATCATCGTAGGGATTGTGGGAGGCGGTGATGACAATCCCGGCGTCGGCCCGCAGGCTGCGGGTGACATAGGCGACGCCGGGCGTCGGCAGCGGGCCGATGAACAGGACATCGACCCCCATCGAGAGGATGCCGGCCGAGATGGCGTTCTCCAGCATGTAACCGGAGAGCCGGGTGTCCTTGCCCAGCACGATTTTGTGTTTGCCGCGGCCCCGGGGGCGAGGTTCGAGGGTCTTGAAGACGTGGCCCGCCGCGCGCCCCAGTTTCAGGGCGATCTCGGCCGTGACCGGCTCCACGTTGGCCGTGCCGCGCACGCCGTCGGTGCCGAAGATTTTATGGGGATGGCTCATGGCAGGGTGTTTTTTGCATTGGTGGCGTTGCCGGCCACCGCCGCTGGTTCGACCCGCACATTGGGCGGATCCACCTGCAACAGCGCGATGCCGGCAGGCGTGTGGACTTCAATCTTTTTGACCAACCCGGCGGTGCGCTGGATGTCGGTCAGGTTGACGAAGGCCAGAATATCCTCGGTTTTGAGATTCTGCAATCGATTGGGAGTGCCGCTCAGGACCACCTCCACCTCGCTGGGCTCGACCTTGAACGCCCGCGTATCGGCGGCGGTGGTCATCACCACGATCGGGACATGGGCGAACGGTTTGCTCATCGTGGTGATGGGGCCGATGCTCGAACGGATCGTGAACCAGATCAAGGCCGCCAGCAGCGCCGAGAACAGTTTCAGCCAAAATCGGTTCAGCAGGTACTCGCGCCACGGCATAATTATTTGGACTCGGCCTTCGTCAGCGTGGCCGG
>JAGWYX010000193.1 GCA_018969165.1 Verrucomicrobiota bacterium | reverse complement strand
GGCGGTGAGGGTCGGATACAAGTCGCGGATCGTGGGGGCGGGTTTCTCCATGCAGGCCAGCATAGCGCCTCGTCTAGCGCAGCAAAGGAGGGAGAAGCTGGCCCGAGTGGCAAGAGTGTCCGCTCGAAAGAAAGCAAAGAACTATTTTACGACATCATACGAGAGTCAATCCACGAATGACGATGGTCGCTGCAGAGAAGCGAGCACTTCAGGGTTTCGCACATCAACCCAGCGGTTGCCGATCTCCAAGCCCATGAGGCGGCGGCCACTAATCAGCATCTTCTTAACGGCGTCCGTGAGCTCATATTCACCACGCGGCGAGCACTCGAGGCGACAGGTGAAATCGAACAACGAGGAACGGAAGATATAAATGCCGGCGTCGCGCCACACGGAGCCGTACGGTTTAAGTTGACCCGCAGCCAGCAATTGCTTCATCTGAGAGTCAGAAGGTCGTTCGATCAGCTCTTCCACATAAAAGTCCTTATCTAGCAACACTGAGAGTCCCTTAGTCACGTCCTCACCGTATGTGACAGTCAGCAATCCCGAGGAAGTGGTTTCACTAAACCGGCGAATCGTTTGCTGATAGGCTTCCGGCGGCACCAGAATATCGCCGTAGGTCAGCAGAAAATCACTGTCGCCAGCAAACTGACGCGCGACTTCGGCAGCCTTGCCGGTACCATTCTGAACACCTTGATTGCCGTATGAGATGGAAATGCCCCACTTCTCGCCGCTGCCACAATAGTCCCGGATGGCTTCGCCCCGCCATCCGATGACGATATAGATTTCGCGGATGCCCGCCGATGTGAGGCCTGAGAGGATGTGCTCAACGATTGGTGTGCCACAGACGGAGAGCATCGGTTTAGGCACGTCGACGGTCAATTCGCCCATCCGCGTTCCTTTACCGGCGGCCAGAATAACTGCCCGTTGAATTGATCCGGAGCCGCTGCTCGCCCCACGCAGAGGACACAGAAAGAACATACGCGGAGGAATAGTATGCGTGAAACACTGAAGCAATACGTCGTAGGGAATAAAGTGCGCATTTGCCGGCAAGTCCTCCTGAATTTGTTGGAGGTATTTGTCGTAGCCTGGCCTCCCGCCGAACTCCGTCGTCAAACCCATAATTACAAAGATGTAGGAACGATTTCCAAGAAAGAGCACTCGATGGTCCCCTTGGAACAACTCGCGTTGGGCCATCTTGCAACCTTCTATGCCCTGCCGGAGCGCAGTTTGGGCAGAGCTTGATAGCACCGCGACGTTCCTGCGACGAATAGAAATGATCCTGCTGTCTGGCCTTTTGAGTTCAATTACGCCATAGAAAGGCATCGGCGTCTGTTGATGAGGATAGAAAATGAAATCTGGTTCTGTCTTGCCCGGGCGTCCCAATGGCATGATGTCCTGCGGCTGCAATTTGAGCGGTAATGATCGGGATAAAACAAAAGGATGCTTTGTGAAGAACTGCTGGAAGTCTCGTTCCGTGGTTTCACGGCCCAGGAGATGCTCAAATTGTCTCTGGGCGAGCCGAAGCTCGTTTATGTCTGTCATGGTTCAGCAAGCTTTCATCACCTTCCTTGTGATGGCAAGTTCAGAGTCTTCGCTGACCGGTCTGATCGGTCGGAACGGTAGGACCAATCAGGCGACCTTGCCTCCTTCGTCAACCTTCCCCTCCTTACGCCGGTTCCGTGGTCGCGCTACGCTGGTGTCATGGAATCCATCAAAGACGTGATCGCGGAGAAGGGCCTGGTGCGTCAGGGCATCCCCACGGTGTCCGCCGTGTTCAAGGACGGCGGCATCCTGGAAACGGTCCACGATGCCGAGGCGAAGAAAACGCGGTTCGTCCTCTGGCGCGACGGGAAGTGGGAGTTCAAAGACGGCGTGAACGTCGGCCCTGCGCGTCGCCTCGTGCCGTATTCCGCATACAACAACCTGGTGAGAAACGATGTGGTCCTGTTCCCATCGGAGCCGGCTGAATACGAGTCCGAGCAAGCGTTGCTTGACCAAATCGTGGCCTTCATCCACCGCTACGTGGACGTGAGCCCGCTCTTCGAGCAGATCGCGAGCTATTACGTCCTGTTCTCTTGGGTTTACGACGGATTCAACGAACTGCCGTACCTTCGGGTCCGTGGCGACCCGGGCTCCGGCAAGACCCGGTTTCTCCTCACCGTCGGCTCTCTCTGTTACAAGCCGATCTTCGCTTCGGGCGCATCCACGGTCTCGCCCATCTTCCGCATCCTAGAAATCTTCAAAGGTACCCTCATCATCGACGAGAGCGATTTCCGCCTCTCCGACGAGAAGGCCGAGGTCGTCAAAATCCTGAACAACGGCAACGTCAAAGGATTCCCTGTTCTCCGAAGCGAGGTTTCCGGCAAGGGCGAATACAACCCCAGGGCCTACCACGTGTTCGGCCCCAAGATCGTGGCTACGCGAGGCAGCTTCGATGACCGCGCTCTGGAGAGCCGGTTCCTCACCGAGGAAATGGGTCAACATCGGTTGCGTGACGACGTGCCGATCAACCTGCCGCAGAGCCACAAGGCGGAGGCGCTTGCCCTGAGAAACAAGCTCCTCATGTTCCGGTTCAGGAACTTCAATAGGCGCGTGGTCGCTGACCATCTGGTGGACCGGACCATCGAACCGAGGCTCAACCAGATATTCCTGCCGCTCCTGTCGATCATCGAGGACAAGGCGGCGCAGGCCGCGCTGCGCGACGTGGCTCGGCAATATCACCGCGAGATGGTGAGCGAGCGGGGCCTTGACACCGAGGCGCAGATTCTGGAGGTGATCCAAAGCCTGATCCGTTCGCAGGAGCAGGAGGCAGGACCCCTGTCCCTGGCCGATATCACGAGCCGGTTCACGGACCTTTATGCCGATCAGTATGAGCGGAAGATCACGAACAAATGGGTCGGCGGCGTGATCCGCCGGCGGTTGCATCTCCGGGCATACCGGAACAGGGATGGGTTCGTGATCCCGGCGACGGAAGCACCAAAACTCGAACGGCTCTACGAAAGATACGGGCTGACGCATCAGGTGGCGGGCGAAGCAGCGCCGGAATCGCCGCCGGCCTGCGACCGTCACCCAGACCACGCCCCTGGTTGACGTTCACACGTTCACCGTAGGCGGGGTTTGTCCAGCGTTTTCAAGGGTTTTCGGGAGTTCCGCCCTTTTCCCAATGTTCACCCCAACGTTCACACGTTCACCGACCCTTGGAAATGCTGTGCTTCCCGGTGAACGTGGCCGGTGGACTTGTGAACATCGCGAATCAACGTTCACGCCGATGTTCACGGCCCGGAAGCTTTGGGAAACATGGATTCCCGGCAAATCCGTGAACGTGTGAACATTGGCCGGCAGTGTCGCTCCCGTCTTCGCCCCTTTTCGTGGTCAATCACCAACCGCCAACGCCCGGAACACGCACGCGCCGATCCTGCCGGCGTCGGCGCCTTGCCGCCTTCCCGTACTACGGTGGCAAGTTCGTCCACCTGAACTTCATCCTGCCGCTCCTGCCGACCCGCTACCGCCATTTCTGCGAACCCTTCGGTGGCTCGGCCGCGGTGCTCCTGAACCGTCCGCCGGCGCCCATCGAAACCTACAACGACCTCGATTCCGAGGTCGTGAACTTCTTCGCCTGCCTGCGGGAGCAACCCAAGGACCTCATCCGCCTGCTGCACCATACCCCATACAGCCGGGAAGAATTGCTCGTGGCGTGTCACGGCGACAACGCACTTCCGTCCATCGAACGCGCCCGGCGGTTCTATGTCCGCCTCCACCAGACCTTCAATGCCGTGCCCCGCGTCCGAGAGCACAACTCCTGGTCGTATGCGCGGGAGACCTCGCGCCGGGGCATGTCCGCCCTCGTGTCCAAGTGGCAGAACCGCATCGAGCATCTTCCTGACGTGATCGAGCGCTTCCGGCGGGTCCAAATCGAGCACGCCCCAGCCATCGAAGTCATCCGGCGGTTCGATTCGACCGACACCCTCTTCTACTGCGACCCGCCGTATCCGCACGAGTCGCGCCGCACGCTCGGCACGTACGCCCACGAAATGAGCGACCGGGACCACGAGGAACTGGCGGCGGTGCTTCACGCGGTCAGAGGCGCCGTGGCGGTCTCCGGCTACCGGTGCCCGCTCATGGACCGGCTCTACGGTGACTGGCGACACGTCGATGCCCCACCCAAACGGTGCAACGCCTCTGGGAACCTACGGCGGGAGTCGGTGTGGATGAATTATGATGGCCGATGTGCTCACACCGGCAGAACCGCCCCGCTCAAGCTGGGACTCTCGACGGCTCGATCGGGTTTGCCACCGGCTTAAGCACAGAAACCTGATCAGACGCGATTGCCGCCACCGGCCAAAACGCGCTCATCACCTGATTTCCCAGAAAGTCCGCGAGTTCTCCCGTCGGACGAGAGCGACCAAGACATTGCCCGATCCTGAGGCGCCAATCGCCTCCTTTCGGATCGAGAATCTGCGCCAGCGTTTCCATCAGTCCTTTTAGGTCACTCTGCTTCTTGTCTGCTTCAACCAACCCAACGAGTCGGGCTTGAAGTGGTGGGAAACGTTTTGCGGATTCGCGTAATATGGTTCTTGCCTTCTCCCAGTCCGATTCGAATTCGGCTAAGACCTCGTTGGTCAGGTACAGGTTCTCCGCTTCACGACACGAAAGGAACATCCTGCGCACATGGCGCCCCGATACGTTGCACAGATCGATCTCGCGGTCATCGCGGTCGCGCAGAAGGAACGCGGAGGGGTTGTCATGGTTCTCAACCAAAGCGGAAAAGAGCGCCTCAAGGGTCCGTCCGTGTTTTTTGATCTCCTCGCCGTTCGAGGGAATCACCGAGAGACGCAGCTTCCCGCTGCGGCAGGCTTGCGCCCAGATTCGGTAGTCGTCATCTCCTTCGACCAAAAGCAGAGGGAAAGAAAAAAGTGGCCCCATCAATGCGTGCCCGCCGAGGCACGTGGCGAGCTCGGCCAGATACTTGTCGAACATTTTTGCTTTCGTTCCCGGCTGTTCGGGCGAAAGATATGCCACCGACGTCTTACCTTTCCCGTGAAAACCAAGAGCTGCCAGCAACGTGGTGCTGTGCGAAGCAACAACCACCTGAAGTTCGTATGCCTCAGCGAGCGTCACGACGAAGCGGGCGAATGTTTGCTGTAGGTCGGGGTGGAGATGCAGGTCGGGTTCATCTAAAAGGATGATTCTCCTCGGTGCTTGGTCGACGAGCCAAACGCCGGCCACAGTTAGCAAATCCAATCCCAAAGTGAAAAGCTGCGACTCGCCGCTGCTTAATTGTTCGACTTTCGTGACATTGCCTCCGGAGTCGAGCCTCGTCAGTTCGTAAAACGGCGCTCCGTCCGCGTGGATTCTGAGATGAAAACCTGGCAACAAGCTCGAAATCATATTCTCGATGTCGGTCCTGACGTCTCTCGGTCTGGCTCCGCTGAAGCCCATCTTCGTGAAGAGCATTTGCAATCTTGCAACCGCCTCGTTCCGAAACTGCTCAGCATAGTTGCGGAGCCGGTAACTTCCCCGCCGCTCCACATCAAATTCCCGTTGCGCAATCCCTGCGTCGAACGTGATGTCGCCGCCGCGTTCGGGCGACACGTAGTGACGGGATGCTTTGTCCTGTGTGTAGAGCGTTTGCAGGAGTTGACTCTTGCCGCAGCCGTTTTTACTGTACTGCTCCCCAAATTTAGGACCAGTGGTTAAGTTAGGAAAACCACAGTCATGAAGACAGAAACGACGACAACCAGACGGCGGCGACACAGCGCCGAATTCAAAACGAAAGTGGTCCTGGCGGCGCTCCGCGAGGACAAGACGCAGAGCCAGTTGGCGAGCGAGTTCGGGATTCACCCCCTCCAGATCACGCAGTGGAAGAAGGTAGCCGTGGAATCGCTGCCGGAGGTCTTCGGGGCGCAGCGGGGTCGGACGGCCAGCGAGCAAGCGGAACTGGAGCGAGTGCTCTACGAGCGGATCGGGCGGCTGGAGACGGAGCTGGGATGGTTCAAAAAAAAAGTGGGACCTCTCGCGTGAGGAACGACGGGAACTGATCGGATCGGCATGCGGACTATCCATTCGACGCCAATGCGACTTGTTGGGAGTCCATCGCAGCGGGGTGTATTACGTGCCCGCTCCGGTGAGCCAGCGCGAGTTGGACCTGCGCTGGCGGCTGGATCGGATTTACACGGCACATCCGGAGTTTGGGGTGCGACGGATGGTGCTGGCGCTGGGCGACCAAGGCTGGTCGGTGAACCCCAAATGCGTGCGACGACTCTTGCGCGCGATGGGTTTGGAGGCGGTGTATCCGAAGCCGCGTTTGAGCCTGCCCGGGCCACGGGCAGGGCAGTTTCCGTATTTGCTGCGGGGCCTGGCGATCACGCGACCGCACCAGGTTTGGGCCGCGGACATCACCTACATCGCGATGGCCGAGGGTTGGGCTTACTTGGTGGCGATTTTGGAATGGTTCAGTCGTTACGTGCTGGCGTGGGAGTTGAGTGTCACGCGCGACAGGGACTTCTGTGTGCGCGCCTGGGAACACGCGGTGACGGTGAGTGGGTGTCGGCCGCAGATCATGAACACCGATCAAGGGGCCGAGTTTTGCAGCATGGAATGGACCCAAGCGGTGTCCGGTCGCGGGACGCAGATCAGCCAGGACGGACGCGGCCGATGTCTGGACAACGTCATGGTCGAGCGTCTCTGGCGCACGGTCAAACACGAGCATGTCTACCTGCACGACTATGCAACGGTGCCAGCGTTGCGACGGGGCTTGCACGGGTTCTTCCCGTTCTACAACGATCGCCGATGGCATCAAGGGCTTGCCAATCGCACGCCCTGGGAGGTATTAAACAGTTACCCCAAAGACGAACCGGAGGGGGGCCAGTAATGACCGACGTGTCCCTGGCTCTCCTCGGTTCAATGAGGGGAAGGCGACAGCGGATTGATGCTAACATAAAATCAACCTCCACTGGTCCTAAAGATGGGGAGCGCCTCACCGGATCACAAAGCGTTCCGCCCCCGCA
>JAGWYX010000192.1 GCA_018969165.1 Verrucomicrobiota bacterium | reverse complement strand
CTCACGAATCTGCTCATCATCTTCCACGATCGCAACTCTGATCGTCATGGCGTCTGCTCGGGTAGCGAGGGTCTCAGCATGCCGGAGGGGGCGATTTCCGTCAATCACATGAAAGTAGTAGTCCAATCCAAACTGTTTGGCCTGCTTAAATTTACGTCGCAAAAAAAATCTCAGAATGCCCCTCCGGCAGTGGGTCGGCGAAACGGCGTGAACGCCAAACCCGGACTGGACAACAACGAGTTTCGGGGTTCACGGATTCGCAGGTGCCAGCGGCAAGGTGATCTGGAACTGTGTCCCGCTCCCCGGCCGGGATTGCAGGTCGCAGAGGCCATTGAGGTCGTGAATCCGGTTGCGCAGGTTGCTCAATCCGGCGCGGAAAGGACCGACAGTGGCGGCGTTGAATCCGCGGCCGTTATCCGCCAGGTGGAGCGCCAATTGATGGGCGTTGACCGAGACGGTCACTTCGACCTGCGAGGCCTCGGAGTGTTTGACGGCGTTGTGGAGGATTTCTTTGACGGCCAGAAACAGGTTGCGCCGGAACTCGGCCGTCAAGCTCCAATCCGGAACCTCGGACGGGAAACTGAGGTGGCAGCGGATCGGGGTGGGCTCGAAGTAGCGGGCGATATATTCGCGGAGGTAGGCCAGCAAGTTGGCCAGCGTGTCGTTGCGGGGGTTGGTGGCCCAGACCAATTCACTGATGTTCGAGACCGCCGAGCGGGCGGCCGCGGACACTCGAGCGAGCTGCTGGTCGAGTTGGCGCGAATGGGCGGCGTCTTGGCGGGCGACCTCGCTGAGGATGGCGATCTGGGTGAGGTGGGCGCCCAAATCGTCGTGGATATCCCGGGCGATGCGCGAGCGCTCCCGTTCCAGCGCGGCGCGTTGTTCCAGGCGCAGGATCTTCTGCTGCAAACTGAGGCGGAAGGCCTGTACCCCCCCGCCGAACAGCAGCAGGGCCGCCGCGCACACGGCATAAAACAGCCAGGTTTCGTGGAAATAAGGAGCCAACCTCAAGTCGAACCCGGCGCCGACCAGGTTCCAATCGCCACGGTGGTTGCCGGCAATGACCTGGAAGTGATATCGGCCTGGTCGCAAGTTGGTATAGACCGCTTGCCGGCCTCCATCGTCATCCTGCCAGCCGGTGTCGTGTCCGTCCAGACGGTACTTGAGGCGGACATGATTGGGATCAACGAAGCTATTGGCCGTGAACTGGATCTTGAGCACGTGGCGGAATTCTGGCGGCAACTGGAGCGGCGTTCCCAAGTCGGCGTGGAAGACCGCCCGGGAGCTGCCGGCCGGGGCGCGGTGCGGGAGGGCGTTGCTATACAAGACCTGGTCGTTGGCCGTAATGGCCTCGATGACGACGGGGGGCGGGACCTCCTGGTCCGGGATTTCTCTCGGATCGATCACGACCAGTCCCTTGTCGGTCGGAAACCACAAACGGCCGGCTGGATCTTTCCAACCGGCCGGCTGATCTTCGCCATTGGTTTCGCTGCTTTCCATGCCGTCGGCTTCGCGAAATGCCACGCAATTGACGCGTCGGCTTAGGCCGTCGGCCACGGCGTCGAGGGCCGACCGGGCGACGCGGTAGATGCCATGCAGCCCGCTCAACCACAGATAACCGCGGTCGTCTTCCAGGATGCAGTTGACCGTGTTCTCCTCCAAACCTTGCTCGGCGCGGAAGGCGGAAAACCGGCCCGCACGGTAGCGCGTCAAGCCGGTCTCTCCGCCAATCCAGAGCGTCCCGTCCGCGTCCTCATAGAGCGCCCAGGCGTCGTCTCCGGCCAGCCCGTCCCGGGGACTGAACAACTTGAAGGTGCCGCCTTGGTAGCGAATCAGTCCGCCTCTGTCGGCCCCCAGCCACAGGGTTCCCGCGCGGTCTTGGAGGATCGAGCAGACGGCACTCAGGCAAGGCAGCCCTGCCGGCGTAAACCAGTTGGTGGTATGCCGCCCGTAGCAGAGGACCCCCTGACTGGTGGCGATCCAGATGGCGTTCGAGCGATCCTGGTACAGGCAGGAGACCTCGAAGCGGCAATCCGGTCGGTCAGGGGTGCGGCGAGTCCAAGTCCCCGCGTGCCATTGCAGCGGCCCGTCCTTGGTCCCGACCCACAGGTCGCCAGTCCGGTCGGCCAGAATCGCCCGGACCTGGCTCTGCACCACGCCGTGGTCGGACCGATAGGGCGGTGTGATCGTGGAAAAGGCCCCGGCTTCAAAGCGGCTCACCCCGGTGGTGGTCCCGGCCCAGATCACTCCATCCGGTCCTGCGCAGACGGACCAGACCTGGTTGTTCACCAGGCCGTCCCGCATGGTGTAGCTCAAGAGCTGCCGGCGGCGCAGGCGGAAAAGCCCGTCATCGCTGCCCACCCAGATCGTCCCTTCCTGGTCCTCGAGCAGGCAGGTGATGCGCGGGGGCACGAATCCCGGCTCTCCGAGCGAAATGGGCGACTCGAGGCCGTGGACCAAGCGCTGCAGCTCTCGCGCCCCGGTCCCGATCCAGATGCCGCCCGCACGATCGGCGTAAAGCTCCTGAACCCGGTCACCCGGCAGCCCGCTCCCGCGGTCGGCGATCCCCCACTTGTCTTGGGCGAATCGCCAAACCCGACCCTCGCTTCCCACATACCACTCCCCGGGCTGACGCCCTTCACCGCAGGCGGTCCAGTCCGACGTGGGCCCGCCCGGCGGGGTGCAGTCGCGGACGCAGTGGTCTTGGGGGTCGAACTCCCGCAGTCCGCGGCTCGTGGCCAGGCGGAGCCGACCGTTGGCCAGGCCCCGGATCCACAGGAGCGACGCGTCGGTTTCGCCGGTGCAAACCAATCGCTCGCCTTGGAAATGCCCGAATCGCGTTTGGTTACCGACCCACACCCCGGCCTCCGAGTCGGCCCCGATACACTGCAGGGTCGTCGAGCCGAAGCTGGATTGCAGGGAGTAACGCGCCAGCCGACCGTTCCGCAGGTGGTAGAGTCCGCCTTCGGCCGTTCCAATCCACAGCGAATGATCGGCTTGGTCTTCGGCAAAGCCGACGATGGTATCGTCCTCAATCTCCGGATTGCTGTGCTTGTCGAACACCGTGAAATGGAGGCCGTCGAACCGGGCGAAACCAAACCAGGTGCCGACCCAAAGGTAACCGTTGCTGGATTGGAAGATCGTCGAGACATGGTTCTCCGGGAGGTTGTCCCGGGACCTGAAGTGGGTGATCAGGAATCGGCGCGCGGCGGGTTCGCTGGGCTGCCCGGCCACGCCTATCGAAACCAGGCCCGCCGCGCACGTCAGCAGCAACGGCAGGATGGGGGAGCAATCACCGCGACGCCGAACGACAGCGCGAGGGCCCGGAGGGGGGAGCCTCAGCATGATGCGGGAGAATGCGCCGACCGGCGGACAATGGCAAGCGGAGGTTCGCTGCAGCCCGGCCAGGCGGTTTTGGAGTTGAATCGGCCGACGGCACCGGGTTTGAATGGGCGGCCGAATGACACACCCCAATCAGACGTTCCGCGGGAGGCGCAGTTTTCTGATCCTGCTGGCGACCGCCTGGGTCGCCGGCTGCCGAACCCAGCCGCCCCCGGTCCCCGCCTTCCCGGAAACCGATGTCAAGCCGGGCATCAACCAGGAGTTCCTGAACCCCGACCTCAACGTCACCCAATGGGTCGAGCGCTTCGAGAAGGAGGGCCGCGAGATTTATGACCGACGCGATGAGATCGTCGCCGCAGCCAGGGTCCGCCGCGGCGAGGCCGTGGCGGACATCGGGGCGGGCACGGGCCTGTTCACCGAGCTGTTCGCTCGCGCCGTCGGGCCGCGGGGCAAGGTTTACGCGGTGGATATCGCGCCGCAGTTTCTAACTTACATCGCCCAACGCAGCGCCGCCGCCGGCCTCCGCAACGTCCAGACCGTCCTGGGCACCGAACACTCCACCGAACTGCCGCGACGCTCGATCGACTGCGCGTTTCTCTGCGATGTTTACCACCACTTCGAGTATCCCCAGCACACGCTGGCCTCGATCCGCCGCGCCTTGCGGCCCGGCGGCACGCTGCTGCTCGTCGAGTTCAAGCGGATTCCCGGACAAAGCTCGGCCTGGACCTTGAACCACATCCGGGCCGGCGAGGAGGTGTTCACCGCCGAGATCGAGTCGGCCGGGTTCAAGAAGATCGCGGAGGAGCATTTTTTGAAGGATAGCTACGTGCTGCGCTTCCGGAAGACCCGGCGGTGAGCGGGCGGCGCCAACTCGGCTTGGCCAGCGCCACCGCCCTGGTGGTGGCGAACATGATCGGGACCGGGGTGTTCACCACCAGCGGGTTCCTCCTGGGCGACCTGCGTTCACCCTGGGCGGTGCTCGGGGTATGGGCGACGGGCGGCGTGCTGGCCGCGCTGGGGGCGTTGAGCTACGGCGCGTTGGCCCGACGCATCCCGGAATCCGGAGGCGAGTATCTTTTTCTCTCGCGCACGCTGCATCCGGCCGCGGGTTATCTGGCCGGCTGGATTTCTTTGCTGGTCGGTTTTTCGGCGCCGCTGGCCGCGGCCGCCCTCGCGTTTGGCGCGTATCTGAAACCGTGGTTGCCGAGCGGCTCACCCCGGGTCAGCGGAACCGTGCTGGTGCTGGGCTTTGCCGCGCTGCACGGCGCCCACGTGCGCCGCGGCGCCAGCGCGCAGAATTGGGTCGTCGTGGCGAAGGTACTCCTGATCCTGGCGTTTATTGGATTCGCCAGCGTGCGCCTGCACCCGCCGCCGGTGGGATTGGCCGGCGGGATTCCGCTCTCCGCCTTCGGCCTTTCACTGGTCTGGGTATCCTTCAGTTACTCGGGATGGAACGCGGCCGTTTACATCGGCGGTGAGGTGTCCGAGCCGGAGCGCAATTTGCCGCGCTCGCTCCTCCTGGGCACGGCGATCGTCACGGCGCTTTACCTGGCGCTCAACGCGGTGTTCCTCTTCGCCGCGCCGGCCGAACAACTGTCAGGCAAACTCGAGGTGGCGCAAATCGCCGCCCAAGCGCTCGGCGGACCGACCCTGGCCACCGCGGTGTCGGCGCTCGTCGCGCTGGCCTTGACCTCCTCGGTATCCTCGATGGTGATGGCGGGACCGCGCGTTTATGCCAAAATGGCGGCCGACGGCTACCTGCCCCGCTGGTTGGCCGCCAACGCCGGGCCGCCGCGTGCGGCGATCGCGCTGCAAGCCGCGCTGGCGCTGGCGCTGCTGTGGACGGCAACCTACGATGGACTGTTGACCTACATCGGGTTCACCCTCGGACTGAGCACGGCCGCCACAGTCGTCGGTCTGGTGCGACTCCGCTGGCGGGAAGGCCGGCGGCTGCCGGTGCCGGGCTGGCCGTGGGTGCCGCTCCTGTTTTTGGCAGGCGTGCTGACCATGACGACGCTGACGATCGCGCGCCGACCGAGGGAGAGTTCGGTCGGATTGGCGACCATTGCGGTCGGTTGGGCGGGGTGGTGGGCTGTCGAACGCAGGCTCCGACGGGGACATTGAACGAAGCGGGCCCGGAGAGGCGGACGGGACGCAGGCTGAAGCCTGCGGCTACAGGCGCCGGGCGCGACAACTTGATAGCCAGGCCCGGAGACAAATCCTGGGACTCTATTCGACCTTCGCCGGCTCGGTATCCACCTGGGTCTGGCGATCACCCTGTATCCGTTCGACCTCGGCCGCCGCCCTCGACACCTGAGCTTTGCCGGCGTAGAGCGCGAACTCGAGCGTGAACCGCCGGCTGGCGCCCGGCTTGAGCTTGGGCACACGGCCGAATTGGCGTTCGATCCGCCGGTTGTAGGGAAACCCGGTGCCTGGCTCCAAACCGGTGACATAGCCTTCCTCGACCGCGGTCGTGTTTTTCCAAAGCGTGAAATAAGGGAGTTGCTCGACCGAAAAGCGCAACGACACCGCCCGGTCGGCGGCCGCGTTTTCGAGCAGCACCATCGTGCGCCCGTCCGCCTCCGCGTACGGGTAAAGGCAATAGACCTGCTCGATGAAACCCTTGGTCGGGCCAGCGTACTCGCCGTAGTGCGCCACGCCTTCGGCAGCGCGCGCGTTGAAGGGCACCACGCGCTTGGCCGCCGCCAGGAACCGGGCCCCGGCCTGGAGCAGCGGCGGACCGTAGTTGGTATGGTAAATGACCTGCAGCTCCTGGTCATCAGCGCCGTGGTTCGTCACCGTGTCGTCGATCCGAAATGAATCCGCGCCCGGCTCGGTCGAAAGCTCGGTCCACAACTCGAATTTCGGGCCGTAAAACATCCGTTCGTTCACCTGGCCGCGGACGCGGAGGCGATGCGGCGGGTCGCGGTCGATCACGACCTCGACCTCGGAGGCGGGGATGTTGGCGATCTTGCCATGCAGGGTGAGGTCCATCTCGGCTTGGTCACCGACGTTGTTGATGAATTTGTCCTTGCCGGGATGGCCGGCGAATTCGAGTCCACAGCGGACGAGCCATTCGTTAAAGCCTTCGAGCCAGCCCAGCCCGCCGCGGCTCTGGAGGTTGATGTAGTGCGGATGCACCACCTCCTGAACCGGCGAGTCCCAGCCCAGGCGCACCCCCCTGCCCTCGACCCGCAGGACGCCCATGCCGCGCGTCGGCACGAGGGTGAACCGGAGTTTGCCGTTATCGACGACGATGACGTCCACGCCCTCCTGTTTGCCGCCGTGGAGCGTGTGTTTCTGGACCGACCACGGCACCGGGCTTTGCGGATCAAGTTCGCGGCTGCTGACTTGCCAGCCCTCGAGGTGCACGCCGTCCGTGGCGCTGGTCAATACCTGCCGGAACGGCTCGGCGCCGGGGGCGTTGAGAATGCCGGGGAGAGTCATGGCCAGGCAAAGGAGGTTTCGCATGTTGATGTCTCCGGCCGAGCCGGGGCTTCGATTTGGTGCTGGAACGCGTGCCAGTCTGCCAATGGCCAACCTCGCTGGCAAATGGAAACCTGACTTTTGCGAGGGTGCAGGAAAGGGGACCCTGGACCGAACACTCTTGCCACCGCTTTTGCCGCGTCGGCGGGGGATGAGGACTCGGATGAACGCCGAGATGCGGCGCGGCGGAGCCGCAACCACGAGCG
>JAGWYX010000191.1 GCA_018969165.1 Verrucomicrobiota bacterium | reverse complement strand
CCACGCCGATTTTTAGCGAGACGCAGCCTCAGACCGAATGAACCACGAATGGACACGAACTTCAAAACCGTGGCTTCGCGTATCGCCGAGCCTTTGGGAGTCCATCGGCTCTACGCGCCGCGCTCAGAGAGTCTTGGAAGGGGAGCACGACCGACCACCAGATCGAGGCCAAAACCGGATTTGATTACGGCTTGTTTCACGGTTCAAGGAGTTCAACGCCTTGAGAAGATGCGGATCACCCGACCTGACTTGCCGGCGGCAGGGTGCCGCCCAACGCCGTCCGGGAGGCTGATGGACCGATGAAGCTTGGTCGCCGCTCAGAACGTGCCCTGGCAGCAAACGCGCAGGCTGGCGAGCTGGTCCCGGGCATCGAACTGGAGCACGCAGAACGTCGCCTCGGCGCCGGGTTGGAGGTCGCCGGGCCAACCCAGCAAGGCCGATGGCGTCAACGAGAATCGCGGCCAGACCTCGCGCCAGGAACATTTCAACATCGCCGCCGCGCGGAAGATGCCGTCAATCGGTCGGAGGGCTGAGCCGGCGAAGTTGGGAGTGCCGGGCAAACGGACGATTTGGTCGGCGCCCACCTCCAGTTCGAGGTGGCGGAGGCGATAGCGGCCCGGGGGCGCGCCCGCGGCGGACATCGCATCGGTGGTGTAGTAAATGGCGTGGGGGCCGAGCACCCAATGGACCAGCCGAAAGAGGGAAGGGGACACGTGAATGCGATCGGCGATGAGCCCGACGGTGAGTCCTTCGCTCTCGAGCACGCGCCAGAGGATGTTGTCGTGTCGGTCAAGGTCGCGCGGGCAGCCGTTGCCGAGGTGGGTGAAGCCAGTGGCGCCGGCCTGGACGGCCTGCCGCAGGATTTCCGCCGAGGCATTGGTGTGGCCGAGGCTGATTTTGATTCCGCACTCGACGGCCCGGTGGATGGCCTCGAGCGCGCCGGTGCGCTCGGGGGCCAGCGTCACCAGCAGCGGATCGCGCTCGACAATGGCCCGCAGTTCCTCGATGTGTGCCGGGGTGGGATCGAGCATCACCGTCGGGTCGTGCGCTCCGCGAAAGCCGGGCTCAGGCGACAGGAATGGGCCTTCGAGGTGCCACCCGGCGATGGCGTGCTGCAATTCGGGGGACTGCGCGCGCAAGCTCCGGAGGCGCCGCAGGCGCGCGGTCAGGCGCGGCCATTCGTCGGTGATCAAGGTGAGCAGGTAGCGCCCGCAACCGGCGGCGCGGAGTTGGCGCGTGGCGGCTGCCAACGCGTCGAGGGAGAGGTGGTCGTCCTGGAAATCCACGCCCGCGTAGCCGTTGACTTGCAGGTCCACCAGGGACGGAGCCAGCCACACGTCTTCGGTCGGCGGTGCGGGGGCGGGCTCGCGGTGTGTGATTCTCCCGTCCTGCCACCGTAGCCGGATGGGTTGGCCGCTGGCGTAGTCCCGCCCGATGATGTCGCCGCTGTTCATAGCATACCCGGCGGCATCACCTTCGCCGGTTTTTCCAGGGTTGGCCATGAAAATCGGGTTCCGGAACCCCGACCCCTCCTCGACCCGCGCTGGCAGGCCGCGCGCCGGGAACCGCACCCTCGTCGGTTGCATCCGGGGCTTGCGTCTCCACGCTCGACCTCGATAAGATAGGTTGATTGGATTTTATTTGATGGGCCAGCTTATGACGAAACCTGTGAAAACCTTTGTGGTGGATTCCCTCCCGGTGCGCGTGTATGCCAACCTCGAGCCAATGGCCCAGGACACGGCGCGGGAGGCGCAGGGTTACTTGCGGGAGACCCTTCGGGCGCGGGGCGCCGCGGCGGTGATCCTCGCCACTGGCAACTCCCAAATCCAGTTTCTGGGCGAACTGATCCGGCTGGGCGAGATCGATTGGTCGCGGGTGACGCTGTTTCACATGGACGAATACCTGGGGATCAGCGCGGGGCATTCGGCCAGTTTCCGGCGGTACCTGCGCGAGCGGGTCGAGCAGCGCGTCAAGCCCAAGGCCTTTCATTACCTGGAAGGCGACGCCCTGGAGCCGCTCAAGGAGTGCGAGCGTTACACGCAATTGCTGCGGGCGCAGCCGATCGATCTGTGCTGCCTGGGGATCGGCGAGAACGGCCACCTGGCGTTCAACGATCCGCCCGTCGCCGACTTCAACGATCCGCGCCTGGTCAAGCTGGTGAAGTTGGACGAGGCGTGCCGTCGGCAACAGGTGGGTGAGGGGCATTTTCCGAGTCTCGAGGCGGTGCCGCAGTATGCCTTTACGCTGACGTTGCCGGCGCTGTGCGCGGCGCGGAAAATGTTGTGCATTTGCCCGGAGAAACGGAAGGCGGCGGCGGTCAAGGCGGCGTTGCAGGGGCCGATCGGCCCGCATTGCCCGGCGTCGTTTCTGCGGCGCCAGGCGCACGCGACGCTGTTGCTCGATGCCGAGTCAGCCGGCGCGCTGTAGCCGCGGAAACCGCTGGGAGAACCGGCATTGCGTCCACGTGCCGAGATTCGAACGAGGAGGGGCACGGTGCGGCCGGATCGGAGAACGGCGCGACCCAAGGATCGAGAAGGAAGCGGGCCCCGAGACACACGGAACGCACTCGGAGCCCGCTGGGCTTCAATCCCGAAGGATTTGAAGAGGGTTACTGCTGGATCAGCCGGTAGAACGTGGTGGCGCTGACCGTGTTGGTGTAGCCGTTGGCGCCGAGGGTGCCCGGCACGTTCTGCCAGCCGGCGGCCGACAGTCCGGTGTTCGACTGGAGCTGGACGTTGGCGGCGCCGGTCCAGGAGACCACGAGGTTCCCCGCCCGCAGGCTGGCGGCCAGACTCCCTGGGCCCGTGGGAGTGACGACAATCGAGGGCACCGAATAGATGCCCCAGTCGTCCACGCCCCAGTACCAACTGCCGGTGCCCGCCTGGGCGAACCGGAACTGGACGCTGGCCTGGTTATCGGCGTTGGGCACGCGGAAGACCTCGATGCGTTTGCTTTCGACCGGGTCATCGTTGATGCGGCCTTCGATGTACGGCGCCAGGGCCTGGGAGATGGGCGCCTTGATGAAGGCGCCGTAGTAGCCACCCGCCTGTTGGCCGGTGGCCGGGTCGGTATAGACCGCCACGTCGCCATAGCGCGTGGTGAGGGTCGCCACGGCGTCCACGATGCCATTGGGATCGCGGAGCACGTCCGGCGGGGCCTGGTCGTCGCTGTCGCCTTGGACCCAGTAAAGGATGGGCAACCAGTTGGTGCCATGATCCACGGTGTATTCCAAGGCGACGATGTCGTCCTGGTTTTGCTCGTAACTGCTGTTGAAGGCGATGACGACGCCGGGCTTGCCGGTCAGGTTGTAAGACGGGGTATAGAGGTATTGCACCTGGTTACCGCCGCGATGGTCGGACTCGGCGTAGAGGAAGTTATTGGACATGAGCGGGAAGGTGTTGGCATTGAAGAATTGCCCGTTCAACTCCTGGTCCGGCGCCACCATCAGACGCAGGTTGCCGCCGCTGAACCCACCCACGTCGGTGGTGGTCGCCACGATCCAGCCCAAGTAGGCATTGGAATTGGGATCGGTATAATCGATGTTGGTATTACTCAACGGATCGGTGTAATTGACCTGGACCCAGTTGGTGGGCAGGCTGCCCTCGGCGGTGGAATCGAAGTTCTCGTAGTACAACGGGGCGGGGAGGACATAGTTCCGCAGGCCGTTGAACTGCCAGGTGTTGGTATAGGTGGCGCCGCCGGCGACGAAGGTCAACAGGGCGGTATGCGTGGTGCGCGGCAGTTGCAGTCCGCCGGGGGTGTAGGTCGCCAGGGTCATGCCGTTGGCGTTGGTGACGCTGGCGGTGACCTTGGCGCCATCGACGCTCAGGCTGATGTCCGACGGGGCGCTGGTGGCGGTGGCGCCGTCAGGGATTTGGACCTGCACGCTGGGCATTCCGAAGTCCGCGCCGCGGTAGTCCGAGATAAAGGCGGTGGGGCCGGCGTAGCGGACGTAAGGCGGGTAGCTGGCGCTGCTATTCTGGTAGGCCAGGACCGCCTGCGAGTTGGAGGTGTCGTTGACCAGAATCTTTTGGCCGGTCGGCGTGACGGTATAGAACTCGAAGCTGGCCATGCTGCTGTCGTTGTCCGCCAAATCGGAATGCCGGAACCAGACGATGCGGAAGTAGTAAAAGCCGGCTTGCTGAACCACGAAATCAAAGGTGGTATCGCCGGTGGTGCGAAAGGTGTCGAAGATGCCGACCTGGGTGGCGAAGGCGCTCCGCGCGTCGGGCCCGACGGTGACGCGGAAGCCGTCCGAGCTGCTCACGCCGAAGCGGTAGTAGCCAGGGGTCAACTTGAGGTAAGTCAGGCACTCGACGGCGAGGTTGTCGCCATTGGCGCTGACGCCGGGGATGGTGGACTCGGTGTAGCCGTTGGCGGAGGTGAAGTTGCCCTGGTCGGTGCCGTCGAACGAGAAGTTCAGGACATTGGTGACGGGGTAGCTGCCGTCCGACAAGGGTCCGACCGGGACGATATTGGCGTAGAGGGCACCGGTGGCCGGGTCGGCGAGCAAGCCGGCCAGTTGCGCCTCGGCATGGGCGGTGTTCTGACCGGGGAGCACGCCGACGGCGGTCGAGTCAATCTGGGAAACCCGGAGCCGGAAGCCCGGCGCGTTGGTCAGGACGGTGCCGGTGGCTTGGGCGAAGGAGACCGGTAACACACCGTAGTCGAGCACGGTAAACGACCAGGTGTTCGTGACGTGGTTGGCCGGCGTGGCGGTGTCCGCGAAGATCAATTGGGCGGTGTGCAGGGAGTTGGGCGAGTAGAAACTGGTGGGCAGATAGGTGACCGTGGTCAAGTCGTTGGTCTTGGAGACCGCCGGGGTCACGGTGCTGCCGTCGATGGTCATCTGGATTGTGCCGGCGGCGACTTGCGTGTCGCCGTCCTCGATCACGGCCGAGACGGCGGCGTTGCCCGCCACGCCGGCGGTATTGGCCGCGGGCGAGGTGCTGACGACTTTCGGTGGCACGACCACGGTGATATTGCCCAGGTCTTGCCCGGCCACGCCGCCGAGGTAAATGCGCGCGGCCTCGACGGCCGTCAGGGCGCGGCGCCAGATGCCCACATCATCCATCAGCATGTCCAGGCCCGCCCCGTCGCGGATGGCATAATTGCCGCGGCCGTCATCGCCGAGGTTGACGCTCCAGCCCAGGCTGTCGGTGTCCACGCTGCCGACGGCGTTGGGCACACCGCCGACGACATCGGGGGCGATGCTGGTTTGATTGGCCAGGTTGCCGTCCACGTAGATCGAGGCGTTGTTGGTGCGCACGAAGGTAACGACGACGTTGTGCCAATTGCCGTCTTCGAGCTGAGGCGCCACGTGCGGGCTGTCCCGGCGGCTGTTGACATCGTCTTTCCAGTTCCATTTGACCCCGTCGCCTTCGTTGTTGATTACCCACCCGAGGTTGCCGCCGCTGTCCCAGTCCTTATTACCCATGAAGGGCTGGTCGGCTTCGTGGGCGAAAATCTTGACCCAAAAGCTCATCGAGAAATCGGTGGTATCGCCGGTGGCGTCGCTGCCGAACTTCAACTGGGCCGGGTAGCCGAGGGTGACGGTGTTGGTCACGCTGCCGTCGCTCTTGGTGGTCAGGTGTACCGCATCGCCGAGCATGCCGGTGGTGAAGGTGGGGGCGTTGACCGGCGAGGCGTTGTTGCCATTGCCCGAGGCATCGTTGTAGGTGTTGTCGAAGGTCAGGTGGACAACCAGGGCGTTGGTCAACGCGGTCGCGGCCTGCGCCGGTCTGGGCAGTCCCATCGCCAGGGTTACCAGCGAGAGCAGCAGGAGTTTGGCTTTGGTTTTCATGTGGCTTTTCGGTTGAGCAAGGCGCGCGCGAACGGCGGCGCGCCGATTCGGTTTTAGGTGGTTACGGACATCGGTTTCATGCGGCAGCGAAAGATCGGGGTTGCGCGGGCGCTCATCGGGTCAGCGGCTGGATTGGTACATCTGCAGGAGCTGGGCGGCCTCTTTGTCACCCTGGTCTGCCTGGCGGCGCAATTCCCGGCCCAGCGTGGCTCGCGCTTGCGCGGCGGCGATGCGCTGCGGCTCGGTTAGGCCGGGGGCGGCCGTCAAGGCGCTCAGGTCCAGGAAGGCCTCGGTCGATTTCCGGTTCTGGATGGCGGTGACGACATTGCTGGCCAGGGCCTGGGCCTTCGGGTCGCCGTTCTGGAAGGCGCGCTGGATGGCGGCCTGCGCCTCGGCGGGCGTGGCCGGGATTCCGGAGCTGGGGCGACAGCCGGCGAGCAGGGCGAAACCGGTCCCCAGGAAAAGGCGCGCGGACCGGAGACGAAGATGGAGGGGGTGGCTCACAAATCAGTCCACGCTGAAGGTGGGAGTTTGGAGGGGCGTGTCGCCGGTGTACCAGCGGTAGTCCACGCCGACGTTATAGCCTTTGAACCGGATTTGGGACACGTTGCCGCCGACCCAGAGGGTGTTGCAGCGCTGGTTGTGACGGAACCATTCCCATTGAAAAGGGTAGAGGTGGTAGAAGGAGGCGCTGTAGCCGCCCGTGCCGGGAGGATTGCCGATCCACTCGTAGAGGATCTGCGTCTGGCCGGGGAACAAGGCCAGGCTGTCACCATCGTCGCCTTCCTCCCGTTGTTCGGCCGCGTCCTGGCAGAAGATAGTGGTCTGGGGGTTGAGCAGGTCGGCGAGTTTCGCGTGCGGTTTGGCCTTGGAGCTGTAAGGGGCCACGAGGTACTGGCAGACACCGTAGGAGGAGTTGAGCCAGAACTCGGTCGGATAATTGCGTCCGGCGTCCCGCCACTCATCGACGTGCCGGGCGCTGGGGCAACGGAACAGGGTCTTGCCGCCGGAGCCACCCAGATAGCCGACGTAGGCCACTCCCCAGTAGGCCAGCGAATCGGACGGGTTAAGTAGCACCTCGGTCTTCGGGTCCCGTGTCCACTGCCCGTCGTTGGGAATCGCCGGAGCCGAAGCCGAGCCGACGAAGAACAACGAACCGCTATTGTCGTCGGCGTACATTGTGGTTGCCAGGTGAATCTGGTGCAGGTTGCTGACGCACCGGGCGCGGCGGGCTTCTTCCTT
>JAGWYX010000190.1 GCA_018969165.1 Verrucomicrobiota bacterium | reverse complement strand
CTGCTCGCGGACATATTCCCGGCGGTTGGCGATGGCCTCCAGCCAGCGATAGGGTTCCTCGATCATCGTTGCAGCCAGGCCGCCTGGCGCCCGGCATCAATTTCCTCGATGCCCGCACCGCGCAACACTTTGATGGTCGCAAAGGTGTGCGCGTCCGGGTTAACCCCGCCGGTGGCGGAGTCGAACTCCGCGGCGGTGATCAGCAGGCGCAAGGCAAACGCCACCGCCTGGGCCAAGTCCATCTGCGCCGGGCGCGGTTGCCCGTAGCGCTCCTGGTAACTGAGGATGCTGCGGATGGTGCCGGCCCCCGAGCCCGAGGCCGCGTAGCCGACCGCGTGGAACTGCGCGCCCAACGGGTCGTAAAAGTAAATCTGCGGCTCCGGCGGCGTGGCGGATTGCTCGACGCCGGCGAACAGCGGCATGACCACGCCGACGCCCTGCATGGTCAGCGGCAGGTTCTCGCGCAGCAGCCGGGCCAGGGCGCGGACCTTGGCCGAGAGGCTCAGGGACTGCAACTGGCTGCGCCGGTAATACTCGAAGGAGGTCTGCAGGACCCGGGCCATTTCGAAGGCGGTGGCGGGCACCCCGGCGATCGCCAGCAGCGAGGTGGCGTCCAGTTCGAGCACCTTGTCGATCCGGTCGGTGACAATTACGTTGCCCGCGGTGGCCCGTCGATCGCCGGCCATCAACACGCCGTCGGCAAAATGGAAGGCGAAAACGGTGGTGGCCTGGGTCTGGACTGGGGCGTGGTCCCGCGCCTCCGGCGAAAGCGGCGGAATTCGCTGTCGCGCCAGCAGCGACAGGAAATCGCCGGCGATCGGGGCGGGATCACTCATTGGCCGGTGCGCTGGCGGTAACGCTTGGCCTGGTCGGGATCGACCTTTCGCATGCGTTTCAATAGATCGTCCACGTTGGGTTTGTCCACCTTGGGCGTGCTGGGGCCCTCGCCGCCGCCGCCGGAACCCGGGGCCAGCGGCCTGGATTTTTGAGCTTGATCAGGCATAAAACGGGTTGCGATTAACTTGCCAGGGTCGCCAGCGGCCGCAAGTCGTCCGGCGAACACGCTGCATCCACGGCCTTACCATAACGCAGGATATCTTCCGGCGCGAATAAATCCAATAGCGAAATCCGGATCGGCCCCTGCCGGCCCCGCAGGGTGATGTGGTCCCACTGGGCCGAGGCGATCTGGGGCCCGAACTTCTGGACGCAGCGGCCGCGGACGTAGGCGCGGGTGGTGCGCGGCGGCTCGCGCATCGCCAGGCGCGTCGCGGCCTCGTCCGGCACCTCGAGCATCGCGCCCGCTTGTTCCAGGCCGTAATACAGCCCTTCGGTGCCCTCCAGCCGATGGTATTCCAAATCCAGGCTCCGCAGCCAGAGATCGTCGGCCGCCACCCGGTGGCTTTCCTGAAACTCGCTCAACAGGCAAAACTTGGCCACCCAATCCAGCCGGTTGCGGCACCGCCGGAAATCCACCGCCAAATCCGCCAGCACCGCCTCCCAGTCGGCCACCAGCCCGGCCTTGGCCGGTGTGCCCAGGTCGCAAACCTGCTTGACTCCCTCCAGGTAAGCCCGCTGCACCTCCAGGGCCGTGGAGGCCTGGTCCTCCGCCAACCGGAGTTCCCAGCGAAACCACGGGTCGCGCGCGATCCCCGTCAGCGCCCCCAGCGGATCGGCCAACCGGGGGAAAGTCCGCTTGGGGTCGCGCAGCAGCGCCTCGATCACCAGGGCGGTGGCCCCGACCTTCAGCCGGGTCGCAAACGGCGACATGTTGGCGTCGCCCAGGATGACGTGGAACCGGCGGAACACCTCGGGGTTGGCATGCGGCTCGTCGCGGGTGTTGATGATCGGCCGCCGCTGCATCGTATCGACACTCTGCAGTTCGCTGAAAAAATCCGCTCGCTGCGAAATCTGGAACCCCGGGGACACGAACCTGTCCTCGGCCTCGATGGCGAATTTGCCGGCCCCGGCGAAGACCTGGCGGGTGACGAGGAAGGCCTGGATGTTCTGCGTCAGCGTTTCCCACGGCAGCGACCGCGGGAGCAGATAGTTCTCGTGGCAACCGTAGCTGTGGCCGCAGAAGTCGGTGTTGTTCTTGTAGAGCCGGACGGCGCCGCCTTCCCGCGCGGAGAGCGCTTGGGCGCACGCCATCAGGATGCGCTCGCCGGCGCGGTCCTGCGCCACCAGCTCCTCGAGGGTGCTGCACTCGGGCGTGCAGTACTCCGGGTGGGCATGGTCATTGTAGAAACGCGCGCCGTTGCTCAGCACCAGGTCGCTCTTGATCTCGGCGAAACTCATCCCGCGCGTGGCGTCCTCCACCGCATACTCGGCCTCGTCGGCATCCTGCCGCAAGGTCTGGACATGGAACCCGCGCATGTCCGCGTGCGGATCCTCGCTCTCGTAATCCCAGCGCATCAGCACGCCTTGCTCCGCCGCCGCGCGCACCAGGGCGATCGACTCGGACACCACGTCCAGCTTCGCCGCGCCGTCACGGTAAATCCCGATCTCGGTTTCCAGGCCAAACTGGATCAGCGGCCGTTTCATCCGTGAAACCGCAGGCTCCGGGTCAGATGATGCCATTGCCCGCCGGCTCGGCCTTGCGCGGCCGCACCGGGCCAAGCCGGATGACGTTGTCCGGATCGAAATCGGTCAACTTAAGCCAGTCTTCGGTCAGGTCGGTGGTGGGGAACACTTCATTTTCCGCGTGTTCCAATTCGAGGGCCTGCAGGAGATCGTCCCGCGTGATCTGGGTTTCGAGTTTGGTCTCGATCGCCCGCTTGATCGCCAGGCTCTTGGCCCGTTCGACCACCGCCGCGATCACCGCGCCGCTGGCCAGGTCGCCGCGGTAAAGAAATTCCTTGCGCCCGCTGCGATACACGATTTCCAGGAACTCGTTCTCCGGGCCGTGTCGGTAATGCGCCTCGGTCACTACCTGGGCCAGCACCGGACGCGGTTCGGCCAGCGGCAGCGAATCCCGCAGGTAAATCTCGTAAATCGCCTGGGCCCCGACCTGGTCCGGACGCCGCACCCGGATCTTCCGGTCAATCCGTCCCGGACGCAGGATGGCGGGGTCGATCAGGTCCGCCCGGTTCGAGGCGAGGATCACCACGACATTCTGGAGCGGTTCGATGCCATCCATCTCCGTGCAGAACATCGGGACCAACGTGCTGAGCATGCTGTGGTAGCGGCCGGCGCGGCGGGTGCCCAGGATGGATTCCGCCTCGTCAATGAACAGGAAGGCCAGCGCCCCTTCGGCCGCCCGCTCACGACATTGGGCGAACAGGTCGCGCACCTGCCGCTCGGACTCGCCCACCCACATGTTCAGGATTTCGGGGCCTTTGACATGCAGAAAGAACTCCGGATGGTCCACGCCGGATTGGGTTTTGACCTGCCGGCGCAGGTTGTAAGCGGTCGCCTTGCCCAGGAGGGTCTTGCCGCAGCCCGGCGGACCGTAGAGCAGAAAGCCTTTGGGCACGTTATGCTCGAATCGCTTGAACAGGTCCCGGTGCAGAAACGGCAACTCGATGGTATCGCGAATCGCCTGCACGGCCTGATCCTGCCCGCCGATCCGCGACCAGGGCAATTCCTCGACCCGCTCCAGCGAGCGATCGATGCGCTTGCCGATGCCCAGCACCTCCAGCGCCACCCGCTGGTTGGCGTCCAGGCGCACTTCCATGCCGGCCTTGAGCTTCTCCTTCATCAGCAACGCCGAGCGCTGCACCACCAGCGGCATCAGCCCGGACTCCTGGCCGATCCGCAGGCGTCCGTCGGAGAGCAGCTCGTCCACGTGGACCACCGGCCCGTTGCGGTCGAACCCCAGGGCCATCACCACGGCGAAGGCCTCGTTGCACAGCAGCCGCTGCCCCACCTGGAGGCTGGCCACCGGGATTTGCGGGTCAATCTGGCAGACGTAATCCTGCCCCCCCACGCACGCCAGCCCCCGGTTGTTCTCCAGCGGCATCAGGAAGGTCCCCACCCGCAACGCCGGCGAACGCAGCTTCTCGACGATCGCGTCGAGCTTCTCCACCGCCTGCCGCGCCTGGTCGTTGGTTTCCTCCAACTCGGCGATGCGCTCCCGCAGATACACCATATCCAGTAACGCCGAGTGCCGCGGTGGCAGTTTGCTGACGATCAGGTCGATCAGTTGCAATGCCGAGAGCGAGTCCAATCGCTCGCGCGAAAGCAGATCGCTCAGCGGCGCCCCTCCCCCCGTCACCCCCAGACTGGGTTTTTCGCCGCCGGCCGGCGGCCCGGATTTTCGTTTGGACTCGGCCATGCCAGATTCTAACCTGCCCTGTCATTTTTGCAAATTTTGACGAAGGAATTCTCGCCGCCAGAACTCCGCCTCGGTGTGCCGCCGGCACCACGGTCGCCCACCGCGACCCCAGGACGAACCGCCTGGCCGGATGGCGAAATCCGCCGCCAATCTCATCGACAAATTCCGCGCGACCGGTATCATGCGCGTCGTCCCGAATGAATAGCTTCCTTGCGCCGTCGGGCGTGATTGGCCGCCTGCTGCCCCTGGCATTCTGCATCGCCGGTGTTTTTCCGGCCGCTGCCGGCGCCACGGGCACCGCGGCGCTGGCGGTCTCGATCGAAGCCAACGGCCGCGCCCAAGTCCACGTCATGGTCGCCGCGCTGGTGACTAATCCGCCTGCCTTCACCTCCGCCGTCACCCGCATGGTCGGGCGCGAACTCGAGGACGTGGACCTGGATATCGAGGAATTCAAGAAGATGGCGACCCTCGGGGCGGACACCGCCACCGCCTATCCCCATAGCCTGTTCCAAATCCGGGGCGCCCTCGACCTCCAGCCGCTGGTCGAATTCCTCCGTCCCCTCGACACGGCAACCCTCTCGATCCGATTGACCCACCCGCGGACTCCCGAGAGCCATTGCCGGGCCGGCAAACGGACCTTCTCCTGGCCCGCGGTCGAATATGACGACGCGGTGACGCTGACCAAGGCGGCGCTCCCCCGGATTGAATTCGAATTCGGGTATTCCGCGCGCGACGTGTTGCGCATCGCGGGGCCGCTCCTGCTGATCCTCCTGGCGCCCCTCGGGCTGACGTTGCGCCGCCGGGGAACCCGCACCGCGGCGGGGACGGAAGCGGGGGTGCTGGATTTCCGTTCCTTCCTGGAGCGGTCGCTGCGGACGGGCTTGTTGCTCTGGATCGTTTGGATGGCCGCCGTCTATGGCCTCGCGGGAGATGAACTGACCTGGTTCGTTCTGGGTTGCGATTCGCTCGAGAGCCAGATCGCGGCGGTCGTCGGCGTTTTCGTTGTGCCGCCGCTACTGGTCGTGATGTTGGGGGCAGTGCTGGGCGCCGGCGGTGGCCAGACGGCGGGAGCCGCTACGCCTCGAGCAAGCGCTGCCCGAGTTCGCGTGGGTTGGCCCTTGGTTTTGAGGACGGTATTCAGCCAGTTGCGTTTCCTGGCGCCGGCGGCCTTTGCGGCGGTGGGCATTGCCTATTACCGCGAAGGGTTCAGCGCCAAGGCCGACGAGTGGTTTGGGGTCGCGGCCCTCGCCGTCGTCGCCGGCTGGGCGATGATCGCGTGGGTCAATGCCGGGACCCGTGGCGGAAGGCCGAACCACGGGCAGTCACTCCAGTTCCAGGCATCGCAGCGTCGCGCCATCCTGCAGCGGGAGTCGCTGGCGCTGGCACTGACCGTTCTGGCGCCTGCGGTAGTCGTCGGACTCGGGCAACGGTACCGCCTCGAGGACACCCCGCGCATGGTGGCTTACGCGCTGGGGTTAACCGCCACCCTGCTGCTGGTCCGATTCACCAACTGGTTCTTGGGCCGGCGCCGGTTCGGGCCCCCGCCCCCGACGGGAACGGCCCCGGCGCCCCCCTTCCGCGCGCGCACTGCAGCGGCAGTCCTCCTCCCGCCCGCGGTCGTTGCCGCAACCGCCTGGATCGCGTGCGAGTTGTTTGACTTCTCGTTTGTGCTGACGCGGGGCGACGAGGGTTGGGCGCTGGTGCTGATGAGCGTCAGCGTCGCGCTTTTGCAGACTCTGCCCCGACTCCTCCATCCCCGGACCGGGCAGGCTCCTTGAGGGCGAGAGATTGCGCCGGTGCGCCTGGCTACCGGTTCAGGCGCCAGAGCATTTGTTTGGCTTGCCGGACCCATGCCCGTTCCTGTCGCCGGTGGAACGCCGGGGCGTGCGCGTCGTCGGCCACCACCTGCTCCAGCTCCCGTCGCGCCCGCTCGGTCTGATTGCGCGCCAGCAGCAACTCGGCCAGTTTGATCCGCGCCCGGGCATAGGAGTGGTTCTCGACCACGTGTTCCCAAACCGCCAGCGCGCCCTCGGCGTCGCCCAGCTCGCCCAGTGCCTCAGCCAAGGCCATCATTGTGTAGCCGTAGTCGTGATCGGGCTTATCGGCCACCACCTGTGCCAGCAAGGGCCGCGCCTCGGCCGCCTTGTGCCGACTTAGCAGGCAGCGCCCCAGGTGCGCCCGGGTATCCCCGTCGTCCGGCTCGCGCTCCAGCGCCGCGCGGTAGTGGGTTTCCGCCAGGTCCAGCTTGCTCTGGTGCAGGTAGATGTCGGCAAGCTGGGCATGATGATAGGCCTTGTCCAGGTGATGGATTTGGTCCTGCAGCTCCTTGATCCGCCGCCGATCCGCGGCGCCCGGTAACTCGAAGCCCAACGCCTGCCGCGGCGCCGCGCGATACACCAGAAAGAAATAAAACAACGCCGTCAGACCCGAAAAGAGGAAGATCAGCACCGCCCACACCCACTCGCCCCGCCGGATCGCGTCCACGAGCATCCAGATTTGGAAGGCAACCACCAGTAACCACACGTGGCTCAAGAAGTATGCCAACGCCGCTCCCCCCCAGCCCGGGAGGACCCACTCGCCGCTGATCGCAATCATGATGACAGTTTAACGATTCACCGGGATGCCCGGCAATCCTGGCCTGACCCGGTCGTTTCCGCGGATCACTCGTGGCAGATGCTTGTCGCCTAGGTGAAGTGAATGGGTCATGGCCACCACGGCCCGCGAATTGAAAATGTAACCCCGACGCTGTTTCCCTGAACCGCACGTAAATTTCTAAAAAGATGAAAAAAAGTGCTGCCGGACGCATTTTTTCTGTTGACTTAACATAGATAA
>JAGWYX010000189.1 GCA_018969165.1 Verrucomicrobiota bacterium | reverse complement strand
CCCTGCGCTGGATTTGATTGCGGGCCGAGCGAACGCCGAGTTTAATTGTTTCATGCCAAATCGGACCTGGCAAAAGGCCCTGGCAGCGTCTGCCGACCCGGTGCGGGCGCGGCACTACTTGGACTTGCTGCGTCGCTCGGACGCGGGCCGCACCTTGGACTCGGTTTCGGCAGTACTGGCGCGCGTGCTGGCCGCGCTGTTCTGCGGATCGCAGGCCCTGAGCGAGGCGTTGATCGGACATCCGGAGTGGCTGGAGGGTGTGGCCGATCCGGCAGGCCTGAAATTTGCCCGGCGCGAAGAAGGCCTGCGGCGGGAGGTCAACGCCTGGTTGGCGCCCGCACCCACGGCCGGCGATACGACCGGTGCGCTGACCCGGGTGCGGCAGTTCAAACAACGGGAGCTGTTTCGCATCGCGCTTCGTGACCTGGCCCGTCTGGGGCCGGTGTGGGAGATCACCCGCGAAATCTCGGACGTGGCCGATGTTTGCCTGGGCGCCGTCCACGAATTATGTTATCGCCAACTGTCGGCCCGGCTGGGTTCCCCCTGGCATCCGGACGTCCAGGGCCGCTGGCAGCCGACCGGCTTCTGCGTCCTGGGCATGGGCAAGCTCGGGGGACAGGAATTGAACTACAGTTCAGATGTCGATCTGCTGTTTGTTTATGCCGAGGAAGGCCAGGTCTGCCGGACGCCCCCGCGGAAGGGATCGTCCCCGCCCAGCGGCCTCTCCAATCACCAGTTCTTCACGCGCCTGGCCGAGGCCTTGATCGCCGAGGTGGGACGGATGACCGCGGACGGTTTTCTGTACCGGATCGACATGCGGCTGCGACCGGAGGGGGCGGCGGGGCCGCTGGTGCGGGCGATGGGCAGCTACGAGAATTTTTATGCGCAATGGGGTCAGACCTGGGAACGAATGATGCTGATCAAGGCCCGATGTGTGGCCGGCGATCCCGGGCTGGGCGCCGAATTCCAGGAGACCATTCAGCCGTTTCGGTATCCCCGCTTCTTGGGGGATCGCATCGTGGCCGAGATTGCGGCAATGAAACAGCGTATCGAGACCGAGGTGGTCCGGGCCGGCGAGATCGAGCGCAACGTCAAGCTGGGCCGCGGCGGCATCCGCGAGGTGGAGTTCATCGTCCAGACCCTGCAATTGCTCAATGCCGGCCGGCTCCCATTCTTGCAGAACCCGGCAACGCTCCCGGCGCTCGAGAAGCTCGCCCAGTACCAGCTCTTGCCACCGGCGGACGCCGTCGAGTTGAGCCGGGCCTACGCCTTCCTCCGCGAGGTCGAGCATCGTCTCCAGATGGAAAATAACCTCCAGACCCACACCATCCCGGTCGAGCGCAAGGACCGCGAGCGGTTGGGTCGGTTGCTCGGTTTGGCCAGCGCCGCCGAGTTCGACGCGGCGCTGGCGGCGCACACGTCGAGTGTGCGCCGCATCTACGACCAGTTGTTGGGCGAGCGGGCCCGACCGCCGCGCGTCCCGTTACCCGCGGATTTCGCGGGCGCCGAAGTTGCGTGGGAAAAAACCCTCGCCGACCACGGTTTCCGCGATCCGTCTCGAGCGCGTCAATTGCTGGCCGGCTTCGTGCACGGCCCAGGCTACGGGCATGTGTCACCGCGGACCTCGGAACTGGCGCGGGAATTGGTGGAAAAACTGCTGCGGCGTCGCCCCAACGCGAAGCTCAACGCCCCAGCGGCGAGCCCCAAGTTGCCGGTCCTCTCCGACCCGGACCGCGTGCTGGCGCGGCTCGACAGCTTCATTGCCGCCTATGGTTCACGGTCGGTCTTGTATGAAACCTGGGTGTCCAATCCGGTCCTGTTCGAGTTGCTCCTGCTCCTGTTCGACCGTTCCGAGTTCCTGGCCGAAACCGCCATTCGCACGCCGGACCTCGTGGATGACCTGGTCTTGAGTGGTCGGCTGCAGCGTAAAAAGACCGCCGCGGAGATCTTCAGTGACCTGCGCTATGGCGATGCGGACGAAGACCAGCGCCTCTGGCTCCGACGCTATCACCAGGCCGAATTCATGCGGATCGGGTTGCGCGACATCCTCGGGCTGGTCGACGGCGAGCAGAATCTCGTCGAGCTTTCTGCCCTTGCTGACGCCTGCTTGCAATACGCCCTCGAAGTCGCCCTGCGCAAAATTCAAATCCGAACCATCCCCTTCGTCATCGTCGGCCTGGGAAAACTGGGCGGGGCGGAACTGACCTACGGGTCCGATCTCGACCTCGTCTTTGTGGCCGATCCGCGCGTGAAGAATCTTGCCCGGTTGCAGCCGGTGGCCGCCGAGGTGTTGCACCTGCTGTCCAGCCCGACGGAATTGGGCACCGCCTTCGCGACCGACGCGCGGCTTCGCCCCGACGGCGAGAAGGGCCTGTTGGTGAATTCCCTGGACGCCTACGAGCGTTACTATCGCCGGCGGGCGAGGCTTTGGGAAATCCAGGCCCTGACACGCACACGGCCGGTCGCCGGCAACCTCGAGGTGGGCAGGCGGTTTCAGGCGCTCGCCGCGGCACTGACCAACTTCCGCAAGCCGGATCTGCCGCTGGCGGCCTTCACCCCGGATTGGAAGTCGGCGATCGCCAACATGCGTCGGCGCATCGAGCAGGAACGCACGCCGCGCGGACAGGAGGCCTTGGCGATCAAGACGGGCGCCGGGGGGTTGATCGACGCCGAGTTCATCGCGCAAATGCTCTGCTTGGCCAACGGCTGGCAGGAGGCCAACACCCTGCGCGCGCTCGAATATGCCCGGGACAGCGGCGCTTTGGCGCGGGCCGAAGCGGACTCGCTGATCGAGAGCTACCGCCGATTGCGGCGTATCGAGGGCATCCTGCGCCGGTGGAGCTTCGAGGGCGAATCGATGTTGCCGGACGAGCCGGCGCCGCTGTATCGCGTGGCAGTGCGCTGCGGTTTCGCCGATGCCGACGCCTTGCTGCGGAAGGTCCGCCGCGATCGTGCCGCGATCCGACAGGTTTATGCCCGGGTGTTTGGTGAAAGCACACCCCGGGGCTCGGAAACGTAACATCGGACCGAATCGGCGTTCGCGCCTTCCGGGATGGATCCAGCGTTTGCCGGTCCCCGTTCGCACCGTGGCCCCCGGCGACCCGAAGACCTCATACGCATCAGAGGCAAACCGACTCGACAACCCGGTCGTGCCGCCAGACGGTTGGCGGATGACAGTCCGCGAACCAATCGACAACCTTTTGTCGTACGTGCGACAAAAGGTCGTCGGGATGCGCGGCGATCAATCCACCGGGACGAGCCAAAGGGAGTCGCGGTAGATGACGCTGACGTGTTTGCCGTCCGGGAGCCACCGGAGATCCGAAACGGATTTGTTGGCGTCGGCGCGCGCCACTTCGCGCAGGGCCGTTCCGTCGGCATTGCAGACCCACACCGCGGTCATTTTATAGGAGACGGGTGGTCGGCCTGTAATCCGCCGCTTGAGGTAGGCCAGGAGCGTCTCGCGGTTGCAAAAACCGAACAGCCAGGCGATGCGATCTCCGCGCGGGCTGAATTGGGCCTGGTCCAGGGAGCAGGCCAACGGACCGACATCGACCGAGAACAACCCGGGGCGCAGCGCCGGGTGGCCCAGGTCGAACCGGCAGCAGCGCACCGGCGAGATGGGCCGTGGCTTCGTCGGGACCTCCCAACAGACCAGACAATTCTCCACTTGCGCGAACCCGATGGCCACGAGGCGATGCGCCGAACGTAGTCGAATCTCGCGCGTGACGCGCGTGGCTCTCGAGACCCGGCGCGCGAGGATTTGATCGGGCCGCGTCTCGAGTTCGACCCAACCGTTCCCATCTGGAGACAATACCAGGTCGTCCGCGGCAAATGCGGAGCGTCGGGCGGAACTGCCGTCCAACCGGCAGGTCAGCAGGGTATAGTTACCGGCGGGTTCGTCGGCGAATCCAAAGAACCACTGGCCGTCGGGTGAAACGTCCCAACCGAAGCGTTCGCTCCGGTTCTCATGGTTGGCAAAGAAGGCATCCAGCGCGCGCAGCGGCTGGGTGACGCCGGTGAAGACGTTGACGCGTTCGAGTTGAAAATCCCCCTGGTTCAATCCGCGCAGGCTCAGGATTTCGCTTGGCGAGCACCAGGCGTAGGGCTGTGGGCGGAGGGCTACCGGCGCGCCGGCCCAGAAGATCTCGACGGGCAAATCCGACCAACTCTTGGCCGTGGGGTTGATTTTATCGAGGCGGGTGGCGATGGCCGACAACGGCCGTGGCACGGGAATACGGAGCCAAACAAAAATGCCGAGCGCGGCGGTGAGAACGCCAGCCCCAACGAGCGATATCCCCGTTTTCATGATTCTGCCGTGGTATCCGACCTTCTCGGTCCGCTGCCGTCAAACCCGCTGATGATCGGCTCAGGTGTTCTCCTTTATTGGGGAGCGCGGGCGTCTCGCCGAACGTTGGCCCAGGGCTCAAAGGCGAGACGCGCGTGCTCCCCGTTTGAGGGTTCTTGTTCGTGCTGCGAACCGCCTCCCTTTCGTTCCGCGCAAAACGTCGGCCGGCACGTTGGAAATGTTCCAGAACGCCCGCCACTCTGGTTGTCGAAGCGACGGACTACTTCCACTGACGGCGGCCTCCGTCCGCTTACGCGAACAACTCGTGGACGACGTGGCCGTGCACGTCGGTCAAGCGGAAGTCGCGTCCGGCGTAGCGGTAGGTGAGTTTCTCGTGGTCGAAACCGAGCAGGGCCAGGATGGTGGCGTGCAGATCGTGCACGTGAACCTTCTTCTCCTGGGCGGCGAAGCCGAATTCATCCGTCGCCCCATGAACGTAACCGCCTTTGACACCCCCGCCGGCCAGCCACATGGTGAAGCCGTAGGGATTGTGATCGCGCCCATTGATCTTGCCGGCGTTGGAGCCTGGGGTGGGCAACTCGACGGTCGGGGTGCGCCCGAACTCGCCGCCCCAGATGACCAGGGTGTCTTCGAGCATGCCGCGTTGCCTGAGGTCTTTGAGCAAGGCGCCGATGCCTTGGTCGCACTCCTTAGCCAGGCGGCGGTGGTTGACTTCGAGGTCATCGTGGCTGTCCCAGGGTTGGCCGTTGCCGTGCCAGACCTGGACGAAACGCACGCCGCGTTCGAGCAGGCGGCGGGCGATGAGCAGTTGCCGGGCCTGGGTGCCTGGGCCGTAGAGGGCGCGGATGTGCTCCGGCTCACGGCTCACGTCGAAGGCGTCGGTGGCGTCCATCTGCATGCGGTAGGCCAGCTCGAAGGACTGGATGCGCGCCTCGAGTTCGGCCTCGCGGTGGTGGCGTTCGTCGTAGCGGGCATTGAGGAGGTGGAGCAGGTCCAGTTGCCGGCGCTGCTCGGGCAGGGAGGTGTAGCGGTTCTTAATAAACTCGATCAGTTTCTCGATGCGCGTGTGCTGGGTGTCGATGTAGGTGCCCTGGTAAACCCCGGGGAGGAAGGCCGACTGCCAGTTTTGCGATTCCTGGATGGGGTAGCCGCCGGGGCACATGGCGATGAAGCCCGGCAGGTTCTGGTTTTCCGTGCCCAGCCCGTAGGTGACCCAGGACCCCAAGCTGGGCCGGATGAGGCGCGCCTCGCCGCAATTCATCAGCAGCAGGGAGGGTTCGTGGTTCGGGATGTCGGCGTACATCGAGTTGATGACCGTGAGGTCGTCGATGGACTCGCCGACGCGGGGGAAGATTTCGCTGACGGGGATGCCGCTGGCGCCGCAGCGGTGGAACCGGTAAGGGGAGGGGAAGGCGGTGCCGGTGCGGCGTTCGGTCTTGAGGTTGGGCCGCGGGAGCATCTTGCCGGCGTATTGCTCGAGGGCCGGCTTATAATCGAACGTGTCCACGTGCGACGGCCCGCCGTTCATGAACAGGTGGATGACGCGTTTGGCCCTGGCGGGGAACTGGGGGGCCTTGGGAGCCAGCGGGGAGAGTTCGGTGACCGCGGCCTGGGCCGAAGGGGCCAATAGCCCGGCGGCATCCATGACTGAGGCCAGGCTGAGGGCGCCGAGGCCCATCCCGCAGCGGCCGAGGAACTGGCGGCGGGTCAGGAACGCGTCTTGGAGCCGCGGGGCGTGTTGAGGATCAGGAACTGGCGCAGGCATGGTTTGCAGTTAACAATTCAGCGGCGTTCGCGTACAATGGATGCAGACGTAAACAGCAGGCGCGACATTCAACAGTCTCGGGCGACGCCATAAAGGTAACGGATTATCGCGACCAGGCAACTGATGATTTTGGCGGGGCGGACGCCGGGCAACCGGCGGGCTGAAGGTCGCGGTTGCCCTGAGGGCCGGGTTTGTGTATGTTCCCGCCTCTTTATGATAACGAGCATGAGCGAGTCCAAAGACGAATCACCGCAAGGCGCGTCCCCCGCCGAACCGTCGGGCGCGGCGGCGACGGGCGCCCCCGAGGCCCCATTGGCCCCGGATCAGGTCGCCGAGTTGAAGATGCAGGCGGGCAAGGCGGCTGAGTATTGGGACCGTTTATTGCGGACCGCTGCCGACCTGGAGAATACGCGGAAGCGAGCGGCCCGGGAGAGGCAGGAAGCGGTCCGGTTTGCGAACGAGGCCTTGCTCGGCAAACTGGTGGCGGTGCTGGACCATTTTGACATGGCTGTGGCGGCGGCCAGCAATCCGCAGGCGGCGACGGTGGAGTCGTTGAAGACCGGCTTCGCGATGATTAACAGCCAGCTCAAGGGGGTGCTGCGGGAGGCCGGGCTGGAGGAGATCGACGCGACGGGGCAGGTGTTTGATCCCAAGTGGCACGAGGCGGTCTCGCAGCAGGAAACGGCGGCGGTGCCTGAGGGCCACGTGGTTCAGCAATTGCGCAAGGGTTACAAATTGCGGGAGCGTCTGCTGCGTCCAGCCGGCGTAGTGGTGGCGCGCAAACCCGCGGCTTAGCCGGGACGGCGGCGGAGAATCGAGGTTTCATGGCCAAACGCGATTACTACGAGGTGCTCGGTGTGGACCGGCAAGCGGCGGAAGAGGAACTCAAGAAGGCCTACCGCAAGCTGGCGATTAAATATCATCCGGATAAGAACCCGGGCGACAAGGCCGCCGAGGAGAAATTCAAGGAATTGGGCGAGGCGTACGAGGTGCTGTGCGACGGGCAGAAGCGGGCGGCCTACGACCGGTACGGCCAC
>JAGWYX010000188.1 GCA_018969165.1 Verrucomicrobiota bacterium | reverse complement strand
CCAGTTATAATTATGAGTTCTGTCCGTCGCCGATGGAAGGGATTTGGGGCGGTGGACAACTGCGGATGCGGGACTGGAAGGAGGCGGAGATGAAGTTGCTGGGCGACAAGGTGCCGATCGTCCGGTGCGGCCTGCACGATCGGAGCCTGAACCTCTCGGTCGGCGGCGAGGTGTACGAAAGCACGAAACTGGAATGGGAGGAGGACTTCAAGGACAAGGTGTCGATGGCGGACCTGACCCCGCGCCGGCTCCTGGCGGACAAGGCGGTGGCGCTGTATCGACAGGAGGCGGCCAAAGGCTCGGCGGAGGGCGCTTACAACCTGGCGTACATGTATTCGGTCGGTTGGGGTGTGCCCAAGAACCCGGCTGAGATGGCCAGATGGCTGCGCCAAGCCGCGGAAGGCGGAATACCGACCGCCCAGTTCAACCTGGCTGATTGTTATTTCAGCGGCACAGGCGTGGCCAAGGACGAGGTCGAAGGGTTCAAATGGCTTTACCTGGCGGCGCAGCAAGGCCAGCAGGAGGCGATCGAGGCGCGGGAGAACTGGATGGAGCGCCTGACGGCCAAACAAGCGATGGAAGCCCTGCGCCGAGCCGCGGAGTTCAAGCCGAAACAAACGAAGCAAAGTCCTGAATAATCATCACCATTCAGGTTCCCGATGCGCGGACTAGAACCCATCGCCTAGCAAGCGAAGGGGAACTTAGAGCCCGCGCAACCAGGCGCGCATCGCCGCCGGGTCTTCCTTGAACATCAGCGAGCCGGGCACGATCAGGTCCGCCCCCGCTGCGGCCAGCTTCGGCACCGTCTCGCGCCGAATGCCGCCGTCGGCCTCGATCTCGGTCCGCACTCCGCGGCGCCGGATGACTTCGCGGGTGCGCCGGATTTTGTCGGGCACCGAGGGGTCCATTGACGCGCCCTTGATGCCCATGGCGGTGCCGACAATCGTGACGACATCGAGCAGGTCCCAAAACGGGTCCAGCACCTCGATCGGCTCGGAGAGGAGCAGCGAGACTCCCGCCTGTTTGCCGCGGGCGCGGATCGCGCGCAGGACCGCGCCCGGATCGGGCGTGGCATCGAAACAAAAAATGATCCCGTCGGCCCCGGCCTCGACGAACGGATCGATCCAGTCCAGCGGATCGGTGACCATGAGATGGATCTCGAATGGGAGGCGCGTGTGCGGGCGGAGCGCCTTCACCAAGTCGGGGAAGAAGAGCAGGTTCTTGACGTAATGCCCATCGGCGACGTCGAGATGGAAACGCTCGGAATACGGCTCGACGCGGCGCAGCTCCGCCGCCAGGTTGCCCAGATCGGCCGACCAGAGCGAAGTGGAACATTTCACCATAGGCTAGCGAGGCGCGCCTCAGACCGTGTTTTAAAAACGGAGCGCGGCTGGGTCGAAGACCAGCCGCAGCGCGGCGGCTGCGCAACACGCGCCCGAAACGCAAGGCCTGCTGCGGCGGGTCGAGGACGACCCAGCCGCGCTCCGCCTTTTTCCATCACGCGCTCAGACCTCATTCCCGGTCGGTTGGGGCACGCGCGGTTTTGGTGTGCTTCCGGCATCTCCTCTGTGCGCCGCCTGCCTGTCGGCAGACAGGCGCCTCGCGCATCGATTCCTTGCGGAGGAAAGAGACGCCAGAACCAGCCAATCTCCATTTGGAGCGCGGGTCTGCGACCCGCAGCGGCGGCCAAACGGACGGGGGCCTGGAATTGTCTTCAATCCCAACGTCCGGGTGAGGGTGCGGCGGCTCACAGAACCGCGCTCCGGGCCAAAATGAGAATGGCTGCGTCAGAACTGCGCTCGATTTTGACTTGATTACTGCCTGTTTCACAGTTCAAGGACTCTCGCGGCCCGGAGTCTGAAAAAGATTTGGGCGCCGGTCAACCTTTTGTGGACAAGGTTTTCCGCCCTCCAAAAAGAGTTTCGCAGAACGCGACGAATCTCAGCGGCGAAAATGATTTCGCCCCAGGAATTCACCGATAAACCGCTGCACATCCGCCCCGTGACGCTCGGCACTCAGCGATTTGGCGGTGATCTCGCGCAGCTCGGCGCCCGGGATCGTCGCCGTCAAGGCCTCGCCATACTCGAACGGGTGCACCGGGTCGTCCCGGTTCGCCAGCACCAACGTCGGCACGCGGATCGCCTTCAATTCCTGCAAATCGCGGCACGGGCGGTCCCGCGGAATCCGTTCGAGCCGCACGACCGCCTCCGCGGCGCGTGGTTCCTGAAATTGGCCGAGCAACGAACGCGCCATGTCCGGAAACTCTCGGCGCAAATTGGTGAACTCGATAGTTCGCTGAAAAACCTCGGCGCCTCGGACCGGCCCGTGCCGGCGGATGAATTGCGCCACCTTGCCGAACAGGTCCACGTTGGACTCCCGCGGCCCGGCCAGCCACGCCGGGCGCGATAATACCAGCCCAAGGACGCGCTTCGGAAACCGGAGACCAACGTTCAGCGCGACCGCGGCGCCCATCGAGATGCCACCGACAACGGCCCGTTCGATTTGCAAATGATCCAGAAACACGCTCAAGTCCTCGGCAAATGTGGCCAGGCTGATCTTCTCCGGATCCCCGACCGGGCGCGATTGGCCGTGCGCGCGGCAGTCGAAAGCCAGCAACCGCACACCACCCGATGGTGCGAAGAGTCCGAAGGGCTGGGACACGTCGCCGCCCAGCCCGTGCTGGAAGATGAACGGCAAACCCGAACCGCCTTCCCGGTAGTGAAACTGAATGCCGTCATGCGAGAAAAATGGCATCAGCGGTTTCCTCGATTCGCCGCGGCCACGTCGCGTCCGGACAGCGCGGCCAGCTTTCCCCGCAGAAAGCCAACCGCTTCGTCCACCTGCGCCTCCGCCAGCCCGTGGAGCAGCAGCGGTCCCGCGTAACCAACCCGTGCCAAACCTCCCAGGTACCAATCGTAATCCAACCGGCCGCGCCCGGCGACCTCGTGGCCCGCGTCGCCGTCGTGACTCAAATCCTTCGCGTGCGCGAGCACGATGTCCGGACCGAGCAGCTCGAAGGCTTCCTCGAGCATCTCACGCATGCGCGGCAGTTCGCCGGCGTGAAACAGGTTGGCGCCATCCATAATCACCTTCAACCGCGGCGACTGCATCTGGTCGAGCAATCGGCGCGCCTTGCGGGCGGAATCGATCACGTTGCTCACCTCGGGTTCGATGCCCAGCGTGACGTGAAATGTCTCCGCGACATCCAATGCCTCCTGCATCGAACCCGTCAGTTCCCGCCAGGCGCCAGCCGAATCGTTGTCCGCATGCCGCCGCCACATGTTCTCCGGATCGCGCGTTCCCGTGCACAGCGCGATCACGGGCGTCCCGAATCGCCCGCAAACGGTGGCGAGGGTGCGCAGGCGGCGGAGCCCGTCGCGGCGACGGTCCAGATCGGGGTGAATCAGGTTGAACGTGCCCGAGATCGCGGCCATCGATATCTGCCGGGCTTCCATCTCGCCGCGGATGCGTTCGACCAACCCTGGATCGATCTGGTCGGGCAGGCTCGGCAAACCGGCGCTGGCGAAATTGAACTGGACGAACCGCAGGCCATGCTGGGCCACGGCGTCGAAGACTTCGGCTGTCGTGGACCGGGCAAACGTTTTGGTGAAAATCCCCGGCTCCATCAGACGCCCCCCGTCATGTCGGCCAATCGCTCGCTCCGGCCGCTCTCGACCGACCGCGCGATGGCGACCAGGGCGCGCAGCGCCGCCACACCGTCGTCGAGGTTCGCCCCGTGCTGCGCGGCACCGGTCAGGATCGTGTCGGCGAAACCCTCGATCTGGCGCTTGTAAGTATGCGCGTCCTCGCCGAGCGGCCGGTGGAACTGGCCGTTCTGGGTGGAAAAGCACTCGACGTGGCTGGCCTTGTGGAACCACGGGAGAAACACGTGGCCCTTGACGCTTCCGTGTTCGCCGTAAATCTGGAACCCTTCCTCGAAATCGCCACGCACCGGGATCGTCAGGTCGAGATGCCCGAGGGCGCCGCTGGCAAACTCGACCTCGACAAACCAGCAGTAAGCCCCGAACCGTTCGGTGAGCCGGGCGCGAACGCTCACCAATTCGCCGCCCAGGAAGCGCGCGGTATCCACGAGGTGGCTGGCATGGGTCAGGATGAAATAGCGCCGCTTGTCAGCCTTGGGATTTCCCGCCGGTTTCCGGGCCTGGGCGCTGATGAGCGGCAGCGGCTGCAGGTTGTCGGTCATGGTATAGCGATAGGTCGAGTCGCAGTACCACGCCTTGAATGCCTGCATTTGACCCAGTTCCTCGCGGATGAATTTCTCGGCGAAGGCGATCCCCGGGTCGAACCGCCGGTTGTTGCCCACCTGCAGGACTAATCGCGTCGGCTGATGCTGGCGGCGCAATTCTTCACATTCCTCAATCGAGACGCCCAGCGGTTTTTCCACCAGCACGTGTTTGCCGGCAGCCAGTGCCTGTTTGGCCAGAGGCACGTGGAACTGGTCGGCGACGCCCAGCACCACCGCCTCGACCCGCGGATCGCCCAGGAGTTCCTCGAAATGTCTGTAGGCCACCCCCGGCGAATGGATCGCCGTCATCCGGTCCCGGAGGTCATCCGCCAGGTCGCAAATGGCGTAGAGCTCGGCGTTGCGCGCCTTGCGGATCGCGTCGAAGTGGGCGATCTGCGCGATGTTGCCGCAGCCCAGCACGCCGATCCGCAACAACCGGGTTTCCTTTTTCATGGATACCGTTGCTCCAATGCCGTCATCAGCGCCTTCAACTTCTTGCTGCGGGCCAGTGCCAGGAGGGCCGGAACGTGGGTTTCGGCCGGCCCGTCGCGCAACTCGCCCGAGCGATGCACCTCCAGCGCCTCGCGCATGGCCTCGGCGCCCAGCCGCGGGTCCGGCTGGCCACGTGAGTTCTTGATCGAGTTGATGGCCGAGCCCGCCAGGAACAGGATGCTCTCGCTCAACCCGCGGCGCTCCGCATCGGCCAGGTTCAAAATGATGTTCCCCTGGTCGAGCCCGCCCGCCCGGGCGATCATCGTCGGCCGAATCCCCGGCAACGGCTGGGTCAGCACCCGTTCCGACCCCAGCCATTCGTCACCATGAGGATAAATGAACGGTGGCCCCAGCCGCACCGGCGCCGTTTGCCGGAAATCAATGCCGTCCAGCCGGGCCAGCAAGTCGATCACTTCCCGCCAGATGCCGCCGCGGGTCTTCACGCCAATTCCAGCGTTGTGCCCGTAGATCGCCGGCGGGTTTGCCAGGTGCCGCGTCGCCTCCCGCACCATCCGCACCGCGCCGCCTGCGAACGTCTCGCTGAACATGACCCCGGTGGCGCCCGCCTCGACCACCACGTGGACGGTCTCCAGCAATTCGTGCGGGGCGCCGGTGATGTGCGGCGCAAAAATCAGGCCGCGCCCGCCGCGTTTGTCGCGCGCCCGCTCGATGGCCTGGATCGCCCGCCTGGTCCGCTCGCGTGCCGGTGAGTAGTCCAGCCGCGGATAGAGGTTCTCGTCTTCCTTGACGAACAGGAAGAGCGGACACGCCGCCGCTTCGTCCACCAAGGCCCCCACTTCCTCGGGCGTGATGCCGGCGGTGGGTTTGAGGATCGTGCCAAACGCCGGTTCGCCGGGGGGAAAGTGGGTGAGGCGCCGCACGCCTTCGGGCCCGTAGGCCGGCCCGGGGAACGTCCGCATCACCTTTTCCGGGAGCTGCAGGGCCACCAACCGCGCGTCCTGGTTTTCGAAAACGTCGAAAATAATCGCGCCGGCCAGCGTGTGCAGGAGGTCGCACGATGTCAGATGACCGTCAGGCTGGAGGAACATCTTCAAGGGAAAAGCGAGGTGCAGCAACCCGAGCCGGCCCGTCGTGTCGAAGGCCTCGATGCCAACCGTGCGCGCCGTGCATTGCTCGAGCAACGATCCGGGCGGGATATGCTTGGTCCCGCTGGTGGCGTGGTAACTGATCTCCTGGGCGGCGTGCTCCAGGCTCCAGGAACGCAGCGCCAAAAAGTAGGTGCCTACGAGCTGGTCGTCGATCACCGGCGGCGGCGCCTCGCGCAGGCGCGCGGCGATCAATTGCCGGAGCCGCACCTCGCGCGCGTCGGCGTCGTGCCAGAGGAGTTTGAGCGTGGCCGCATCGATGGCTTGCATGAGGCGGAGACTGTAGCGGAACGCTATTGGCTTTGGCAACCGCCGACCCGCCTCGACCGGGAGGGACCGCGTGTCGTGGTGCACCGCTTGGCGGACGGCAGCATGCCGTCCCTCCCGGTCCAAGGCCACGACGCAGGTCCGGCATTGGACGCGGTGCCTTCCCAGGAACCGGACCGCGGGTTGCCCTCAACCCGCAGCGGCTTGGCACGCGCGGCGGCTTGGGACAAGCCGCGGTCCGATCGCCAGCGGTTCATGGCCCCGTTGCATGTGCCATCGCAACCGGAGACGGGGTGTTTGCGGTGCGGCGGAACTCACCTCGAGGCGGTGGCCGATTCTCCCTCTCCCATCCGCTGGGAGAGGGCCGGGGTGAGGGCCTGCCTACGTTCATGATCCCGGTTCATGCGTGCGCGCCGAAGGACGCATTCCATAAACGGAGGGCAAGGAGCGGCCGCACCCGCCCTCCAATAATGTCGGGGACCACCCGGGGAAGCCGGCCGACCCCGTGCAACCATTCCCCTGGCGAGCGCGTCTAATGAGATGCATGTTGAAAGCTTTGACCGCATCGGATTGGAACCCGCGCACCGCCGCCCACCTGCTGGCCCGCGCCGGCTTCGGCGGCACCCCGGCGGAAATCCAGCGGTTCGCCGCCCTGGGCCTCGAGGCCGCGGTCGATGCCCTCGTCGATTACGAACAAATCCCCGACCCGACGCCGCCGCCGGACTGGGCGCAACCCGACTCCGCCCGCGCCGAGCAGCTCGTGGCGATGCGCGACGCGTCGCCGGAAAGGCGTCGGGAAATGCAGCGCGCCCAGCAGGCCTTGCAGCGCGATCACCTGCTGGACTTGCGCGCGTGGTGGCTTCGGCGGATGCTCCACGGTCCGCGCCCCCTGCAGGAGAAGCTGACCCTGTTCTGGCATGGCCACTTCGCGACCAGTTTCGTGAAGGTCCGCGACGCCTACCTGATGTGGCGGCAGAACGAGACGCTCCGGCGCCACGCCAGCGGC
>JAGWYX010000187.1 GCA_018969165.1 Verrucomicrobiota bacterium | reverse complement strand
CAATGTCAGGTCCCCCACGTCGGCAGCGCGGGTCTTGGCGGCCCGGCGGGCGGCCCAGGTCAACACCCGGCGCGAGGCCAGGAGGCGGTGGAGCCAGGCCGGGCCCTTGCGAAACAGGGCTGATCGCTGGTCCAGATAGACGTTGACGCCACTGAAGAAGATCGGGTTGCCGGCGCTCTGGTCCTGGTCTTCGAGGGTCATCGGCAGGTAGAGCGTCACCATCAGCGTCGGGTGCCCAGCCTGGCGCAAGGCGCGGACCAGCGCGTTGTCCCGGAAACAGTTTCCGCAGAACATCCCGCCCGCGCCCGGGGTGATCTGGACCAGGTTCATGCGATGGCGGCTGGAGCAGGCGGGGCGGGCGACGGCGCCGCGTGCTGGCGACGCATGGCCTGCACCCTCGCGGCTTCGGCCTCAGACCTCCACCCGTTGGCCGGGCGCAGGCTGCAGGATCTTGATCCGCGGATGGCGCGCCCGGATTTGTTCCTCGAACCACGCCCGGGATTGCTCCTCGCCGTGCCCGAGCAGCACCACCCGCGGCGATACCTCGCCGACAAATTCCAGCAACTCCTCCCGGTTCGCGTGGGCGGTCAGGTCGAAATCCTCCACCTCGCAACGCCGGGTCACGGTGCCACCGCTGGGGCTGAAGACAAATGTCTCTCCGGGCTGCGCCGCCTTGAGCCGACCTCCCGGGGTGTCCGGATCCGCATAGCCGACAAAGAAGATCGCCTGGCGTTCATCGCCGATCATCCGCAGCGCCAGGTCGTGCGCGGCGGTGTTCTCACTCATCATCCCGGCGGTGAGGACAAAGAGGCGACCCCCGGCCAGTTTCATCTTTTGGATCTGGCCGCGTTCCAGGACGACGAGATTCAACGCCTCGGTCAGGTGCAGGTTGCTGTGCTGCCGGTGGGTCCGGTGCGCCTCCAAATCATAAATCTCCGTGAAGACCCGCCCCAGCCCGCCAATGTAGATCGGTTGCCGACGCAATCGCCCCGCCCGCATCAGCAAGGCCAGCAATGCCAGAATCTCCTGCGTCCGCCCCAACGCAAACGTCGGGATCAAAACGCAACCCTTGCGCTTGAGCACCCGGTCGATGGCCTCCGTCAGCCGCTCGATCTCCGCCTCCCGGGTGAAGCCCGGCGGCACCGCCCGGTTGCCTCGTGTCGTCTCCATGATCAGGACCTCGGCCCGGACATCCTCGAAGCGGGCCCCTTTGAGGATCGTCTGGTCGCGAAAGCTCACGTCACCGGTGTAAAACAAGGTTTCCCTTTGACCGCGCACCATCAGGCCGGCTGAGCCGAGCGCGTGGCCGGCGTCGAAAAACTCCAGCGTCGGCGACCGGAACCCGGCTCGAGTTTTGTGATAGGCCGCCCAATCGATCTCGCGGTTGTATTTGAAGCCCTGGAACCGCGGGGCCAGGTCGTCCACCTCGTCGTGGGTGAAGAGCGGATATTCCCGGATTCCCATCTCGTCGCGTTGGCGGGTCATGACGTTGACCGAATTGTGCAGGACGCGTTCCGCCAGGAAATAGCTTAATTCGGTCATCAGCACATGGGCCTTGGGGAAGTAGCGCAGCGCCACCGGCAGCGCTCCGACATGGTCGTGGTGGCAGTGCGAGATGGCAATCGCGTCCAACTCGGACTTCTGGACCAGGTCGAAACGCGGCAGGCCGGCGTGGCCCTCGCGCTTGGGGTGCGTGCCGGCATCCATCAATAATCGGTGCCCCTCCAGCTCGACCCACCAGCCGCTGGCCCCAATGGCCGTGTCCGGATTTAAGTTAGTAATTTGCATAAGGGCACTTCAGCCCGCCACCGTTTGGCGTCGCCACAGCCGGCCTTGCCGACGGCCGTCACGCCCGCGCGTCCGGGCCGGCGCGGCGGCGCGCCGAATCGGCAAGATTCCTGCTGCAATATCCACTTGCAGCCTTGCGAATTGACCCGGCTGCACGAGGGGAACCTGGGCAAAAAAAGATTGAACGAACGCCCGGTTTCGAACGTCTGACTGATGTATTTGTTGTTGTTCTTTAGAGACTTTCGCTGGCTGTGTCTGCAGCCGGCGAGGTAAAGTCCCGCGCTCCGCGGGCAGAAGGAGGTCTAGTTTGGTTGTTTGGGTTAAGCGGGCATCGCAAGATGCCCGCTTTTTTCTTTCTTAGACCTGCCGCCACGCTGACATCGCCGTCGCAGTTTTCACGAAATCCAACCGATGTCAACGATTTCGCCCGGGTCAAAACGCGAAAATATCGCTCAATCGCACCTCGGTCACCTTGCGGCCTTGCTCCAGTTGCGCCAGGCCGATCTTGCTCTTGTCGCCGACAATCGAGATCAACTTCGGCCGCCCTTGCACATGCCGATGGTAGAAATCCAGCATCAGGTCCATCCCGGCCGATTCGACCGTGGCATACCGTTCCTGGCGCGGATCCACCGGCACGCCCAACCGTTCCCAGGAGCGCACCGCCCCGAGAACCTCCCGGAAACCCAGTTTCGAGGTCCGGTAGCGGTTCAAGATCGCCTCCTGCGCCTCCTTGAACCGTCGGGGTGACGCCGGCATGTGATCCATCAGGTCGATGAAAGCGTGGACGGCCTCCGGCGTCTTGTCCGCCTGGCAGCCGATCCCGCCGATCATCAAGTTCTGCTCCCCCTTGCGCCCGCCGGTCAGGTAAACCGCGCCGACGGCGTAAGCCAGCGCCCGCGACTCGCGCAACTCCTGGAAGACGATGCCCGCCATGCCGCCCGCAAAATAGTCGTTGAACAACTCGATCGCCGGCATCTCCCCTTCGTTGAACACCGTGTCGCCAAACTCCAACCGCACCTGCGCCTGCGCCATCGGCTTGTCCACGAACAGAATCTCGTCCGTCTGCGGCGCCCGCGTGACGCGAAACCGGTAGGGCGGCGGGGCCTCCAGCGATCCGGCGTCGGCATAGCGTGACCGGAGCACCGCCAGCACCCTTTCCAGCGGCAGCGAGCCGGTGTAACTGATCGTATGCCGATAATGCGGCAACCGCTCGACCCACTCGAGCAACTCCGGCACCGTCAGTTTCTCCACCGCGTCGTTCGGCAGCATCCGCAGGAAGGTCGAGTCTTTCCCATACCGATTGAATTCGACCAGCGCCGCGCTGATGCTGTGGAAATCCTTCTTCGCATCCTCGCGCTGCGCCAGGATGATCTTGGCCAGCTCGCTCAGCGTCCCCGGGTCGGTCGCCGGGTGCGTGAGCACGTCGTGCAACAGACCCACCGAGGCCGCGAAGTTCTCGTCCAACCCCCCCAGGCTCACGTCGGTCTCGGCCTCGCCCGCGCCGACCCCAAAATCGGTTCCCAACTTGTACCACTCCTTCTTCAAATCCTCCGCGCTGAGACGGTCGGTGCCGGACTTGTTCAGGAGTTGGGTCGCGATCGCGATCCGGTTGTTCTCGCGCGTGCCCACGTCGAACTCGAGCTGGAGCGAGAACAGGTCGTTCAAGGGGTTCTTGGCATAATACAGTTTGATGCCGTCGCGCACCTCCACCTCCTGGTAATCCTTCCGCGGATCGACGAACACCGGTTCGATCGGCTTGACCGGCATGCTCATTACCTGCTTGAAAAACGCCGAGACCCGCCGCGGATCGATCGCGATCTTCTCGATCTGCGGCTTCTCGATGGACGGGATTTCCGGCTTGGCGTCGATCCGGTACCCCGCCACGTAGCCGCCGTCGAAGTATTTGTTGGCCGCCCGCACCACGTCGGCCTTCCGCAATTTCTCCAGGCGCGCGATCTGCCCCACCGCATGATCCCAACTCTCGTGGTCGATGAACGCTGCGCGCATCAACGCCACCCGCGACACGTTGGATTCCAATTGCGCTTTGCGGTTCTTCTTGAAATCGGTGATGATCGCCGGGAGAATCCAGTCCTCGAACTTCCCCGCCTTCAGCAAATCCACCTGCGCGAGCAACAGCTTCTCCACGTCCGCCAGCGACTGGCCCTTCTTGGGCACGCCAAAGAGGTACTCGGCCCCGTAATCGTTCAGCAGCTCCGGCCCGGCCCCGGCCTGCCGCACCTTCTGCTGCGCGTTCAGGTTCAGGTTGATCAACCCCGCCACCGAGTTGTCCAACACCATGTCGCACAACCGCAGCGCGTCGGCGTCCCGCGCCAGGTTCCGCGCGGTCCGGAACGCCAGCAGCACATACTCCTCGCCCTCGTATTTCACCGTCACCCGCTCCGCGCCGCGCAGCGGCGGCTCCGGCCACGTTTGTGGCTTGGGCAACGGCTTGGCCTTCCACGCCGAGAAATAACGATCGATCAGCCGGATCGTGTCCTGGATCTGGATGTCGCCCGAGATCGCGATCGCCATGTTGTTGGGCACGTAATACGTCTGGTAAAAGTGGTACATGTTCTTCAACGACGGGTTCTTCAGGTCCTTCACCTCGCCAATCGTCGTGCGCTGGCCGTACGGATGATGCTTGTACAGCACCTTGTTCACCGCCGTGTCGATGATCGCTTCCTTGTTGTCCAGCGTCCGGTTCTTTTCCTCATACACAATCTCCAGCTCCGGCTGGAACAGGCGAAAAACCGGGTCCCGAAACCGCTCTGACTCGATCACCGCCCATTGCTGGAGCCGGTTGGACGGCAGGTCCACCTGGTAAACCGTTTCCTCGTTGGAGGTGTGCGCGTTGACATCCGTGCCCCCCATCGCCTTGTAAAGCTTGTCGATCTCGTTGGGGATTTCATACTGGGACGCCAGTTGAGCCTGGTGGTTGATCTCGGCGTAGATCGCCTTGCGCCGGGCCGGGTCGCTCGCCCGGAAATGTTCCTCGTACAGCTCCGAGATCCGGTCCAGATACGGTTGCTCTTTCGCGTAGTCCAGCGTGCCCATCTGCTGGGTGCCCTTGAACAGCATGTGCTCCAGGTAATGCGCCAGTCCCGTGGACTCGGCCGGGTCCTCCTTGCTGCCCGCGCGGGTGGCGATTTCGGCGTAAAACCGCGGCGCTTCGTGATTCTCCGTCAGGTAAACCGTCAGCCCGTTGTCCAGCCGGTAAATGTGGACGGCCATCTTGTCCGCCGGGTTCGGCCGGTTGATCTGCCGGTAACCGGCCCGGCTCGTCGCCGCTGTCAGCAGGAGCACGGTCGCCAGGAAAAGGTGAACGAAGACCCGTCGTCGATTCAGTTGCATAGGCGCCTCGAATTAAAACATGCCCCGCGACTCTGCCCCAAACCCCACGCCCCGACCAGCCTTCTTTTTTGGAGTGCACGTGTCCCGCGCGCCTTGTTGGGCGGGAGGGGGGGCGCGGCGATGGGTTGAAAATGTCCCGGGTCAGGCTAAGGTTGCCTAGCAATCCCGGCAGGACCGGGCGGCGAAGTGCTTCCCCGCGCCGCCTCGCCGACGGGACAGGTTATGCCAGTCGAATACCGCGATTACTACGAAATCCTGGGCGTGCCGCGCGCGGCCAGCGAGGAGGAAATCCGCAAGGCCTTCCGCACGCTGGCCCGGCAATACCATCCGGACGTGGCGAAAAACAAGGCCGCCGCCGAGGAAAAATTCAAGGAGATCAACGAGGCCTACGAAGTTTTGAGCGATCCGGAAAAGCGCAAGAAGTATGACGCACTCGGGGCCGGCTGGAAGCAGGGCGCCGAGTTCCGGCCCCCGCCGGGTTGGGAAGGTGTCCGGGGTGGGCGCTGGACCGGCGACACGGGCGCGGCGGGACAGGAATTCGAGTTCCACTTCGGGGGCACCGGGTTCAGTGACTTCTTCGAGCAACTATTCGGCTCGACGGCAAGAGCACAGGCCGGCCGACGGAGAGGCGGCGGTCCCGCCGATTTTGCGGAAGCGGAGTTGGCCGAGCGCGGGCGCGATCTCGAAGGAGACATTCTGGTCACTTTGGAGGAGGCGTCGCGTGGCTCGATCCGTTCGGTGTCGGTACGACATGAGTCGCGGACGGAAACCTACCAGGTCAAGGTCCCGGCCGGGGTCACGGAAGGCCAGCGTCTGCGCGTGGCCGGGCGCGGCGGAGCAGGGGTGGGTGGCGGGCAAGCCGGCGATCTGTATCTGCGCGTGCGGTTGGCCCGGCATCCGGATTTCACCGTCGAGGAGCACGACCTCGTCCACGAGTTGGAACTCGCGCCCTGGGAAGCGGTGCTCGGCACCAGCGTTCCGGTGCCCACGCTTGACGGTTCCGTGAACATCAAAATCCCCCCCGGGACCCACAACGCCCAAAAACTCCGGGTGCGGGGTCGCGGATTGCCGCAGCGCGACGGTGGCTCGGGCGACCTGATCGTGGTGATCCGGATCGAGGTACCCGCCCAGGTTGCGGCCCGTGAGCGGAAACTGTGGGAGCAACTGGCGCGGGAATCCTCCTTCAAACCTCGTGGCTGAAGCGCCGGGCTGGACGGGCTGGGACCGGGCGCGCCCCCACCAAAAGACTCATGTCAAGCTCCCACGGTTCCTCGACCGCGCGGCGGGACCGTGAACCCGGTAGGGCGGCGCTGCCGCGCCGCCAGGAGCAGCGATTGCTCGGCTCGATCGCGCCTAGTGCGGCGCCGTCCCGGCGCCCCGGCTTCCGGTCCAACAGCCGCGCGGTTGGCGGCCGTCGTCCCGCTGACGAAGAACGATTCACCGTAGCCTTCGAATGAGCAGAACGATGGGTGAGACGCGACTATCAGGCATGGCTCGAGAATCATCCACGGCATGATCCCGCTCCGTGACGACATACCGGCCCGCCGATTCCCTGCCGCGACCCTTGCCATTATCGGGCTGAATGCGGGGGTATTCCTCCACGAGTTGACCTTGGGACACCGACTCGGGCCGGCGTTTTTCGAATGGGGACTGGTGCCGACGCGCTACACGAACGCGGAGTTGGCCGACCAATTCGGCCTGGTGGAGCAGGTGGCGCCCTTTCTGAGTGCGATGTTCCTGCACGGCGGTTGGATTCACCTGATCGGCAATATGTGGGTACTATGGATTTTCGGCGACAACGTCGAAGACCAACTTGGCCGCGCCCGTTTCGTCGCCCTGTATCTCCTCAGCGGAATCGTGGCGGCGATCCTGCATGTGGTCGCCAACGCCCATTCAGTTTTGCCGGCCATTGGCGCCAGTGGAGCCGTTGCGGGCGTGATGGGTGCCTACGTGTTGCTGTTTCCCCGGGCGCGCGTAGCCACCCTGATCCCG
>JAGWYX010000186.1 GCA_018969165.1 Verrucomicrobiota bacterium | reverse complement strand
AGCCTGGTGCGGAGCCGGGCCAAGGAGTGGGGCATCAATCCGCAGCGCATCGGGATTATCGGTTTCTCGGCCGGCGGCCATCTGGCGGTCGCGACGGGAACGAGTTTTGAGAAGCGGACCTATGCGCCTGTTGACAAAGTAGACCAGGTGAGTTGTCGCCCCGACTTCGTCATCCCGGTTTACCCGGGTTACCTCAAGGCGAAGGACAAGGATGAACTCGCGCCGGGCCTGACCATTCCCAAAGGAACGCCCCCGATGTTTCTAGTTCACGGCGGAGCCGACATCATCAGCCCGACTGAGCACAGCGTGCTGCTCTACCTGGCGCTCAGGCGAGCCGGTGTCCCGGCCGAGTTGCACGTCTATGCCGGCGCCACGCATGATTTCGGCGTGCGCCGAAGCGAGCAGCCGTGCTCGACCTGGACGGATGCCTGCGTGCTTTGGCTGCGGCATCAGGGATTTCTGGGAAGTGATCAGTGATGAGTGACAAGAACCACAAGAATCTATGAATAATTCGCGACTTTCCGCACAACGTGAGCTGGGCACCCTCCTCGGTGTTGAGCTGCTCATCACTCATCACTTTTCACTGCCCATGATGGATTTAAGAAATGCGGCGCGGGGCTTATCTGGAGCGGCCTCCAGCGTACGCTCGCCCCTCGCCCCTAACCACTCGTCCCTATGAACGACTTTCACTTCACCCTTCGCCAGTGGCTGAAGAACCGCGGCCTTACCGCGAGGGCGAAGCTGAGGCTAGCGCTGCGAGTAGGGCATCGGATCCCTACCGCCTCAGCCCACCAGGCCCATCCATCGCTTGATCATGACTTCGACTTCACTCATCTCGGCCGGAGCAAGCATTCCCAACCGTCGGAGGAATTTGGCCGACGGAACGGCCAACATGCCTTGGATGTTGAAAGCACCGTCTTGGAGGAACCGGACCAAAAGCCGGACTTCGAATTGGGCGCCCCGCGGCTGGGTGGTATGCGGAACCGATTGGATCAATGCATAATCGCTGTCGGCAAAGGGGACACTCACAACGAGCACCGGGCGCACCTTGGCGGCGAAACCCAGATCGGCAAGCCAAACCTCGCCGCGCTCAGGAGGGTTCGCGGCGTTTTTCCTCGCGGTCCAGCAGGGCAAACGCCGCCGCCGCCGCCGAGGCCTGATCCTCTTCGGTCCAGAGACCGTAGGCATCGTCGTAGAGAATGCCCAGCTTGCGGGCGCGGAATTGCTGTCGCAGCGCGGCGTCCACCGCCTGCAGTTCCTCGGCGGTCAACCGCGGCAGGACCGCCTGGATTTCGCTCACAGCACTCATGGCGCAAGAATAATCCAGCCCAAAGCCGACGACAAGCCCGCTCTTGCCGGCTCTCGGATGCGCGACCGTTCCGCATCACTGTCGAGTCAGGAGAACCTGATCTCCAATCAACTGTACGGCCTGGCACCGACCGATCCAGTGTCTATTTCCATCGCCGCACTCCTCCTCGGCTTGGTTTCTGCCCTGGCCGGTTATCTTCCCGCCCGACGCGCCGCCAAAGTCGACCCAATGGTGGCGCTGCGATACGAATGATTTGATGAATCCTCCTCACACGAAACCATCCGCTCTTATGAAATCAAAAAATGCTCTTGTTCATCGTCTATGCTTCGGGTTTGCGGTCACGATTGCACTGCTCGCTTCCACCGGGAGTGCGCGCTCCGAGACCGAGGAAACCCTGGATAAGACGTTCACCGTCGTCGCCGGCGGGCGGCTGGTGACGGACGTGGATTTTGGGTCCATCGAAGTCGGCTCTCACTCCGGAAACGACGTGACCATCCATGTCTGGCGCAACGTGAGCCGGAGGAACAAGGCCGACGAGGAAAAGTTTCTTCGCGAACAGCCGGTGACCTTTTCGCAGGAAGGCAACACGGTTACGATTCGGTCTCACCGTGAGAGTGGGACCGGCTGGTCCTGGCGGGGGCCGCAACGAACCGAGGGCAAGTACACCATCACGGTGCCGGCCAAATTCAACGTGCAGCTCAAGACTTCGGGAGGAGGCATCGAAGTTCACGATTTGGCCGGCGAGGTAAACGCGCATACGAGCGGCGGTGGACTGAAGTTCGACCATTTGAATGGTTCGGTCGACGGGCGCACGTCCGGTGGCGGGATTCGGGTCGGCGATTGCCAAGGCGAGATCAAGATCGAGACCAGCGGCGGCGGAATCCATGTGACTGGCGGTAAAGGGGTACTGGACGGTAAAACCTCAGGGGGCTCGGTCGAGGTGAGTGAATTCCGCGGTCCGGCGCGAGTCCACAGCAGCGGCGGGGGCATCACCATCGAGAACGTGGTCGGCAAAGTGGATGGCTCGACCTCCGGCGGGTCCATCTCGGCTTCATTCTCGTCACCACTGTCAGACGATGTCCGGCTCGAAACTTCCGCCGGTGGCGTGACGATGCGTGTGGCGGCGACGTCCGCTTTTGACCTGGATGCATCCACCTCCGGTGGCGGAGTGGACAGCGAGCTGCCGGTGACGGTGGTCGGGAAAACCGGCCGAAACTTCCTGAAAGGCCCAGTCAATGGCGGCGGCAGATCGGTCCTGTTGCGCACCAGCGGCGGGAGCATCCACGTGAAGAAGTTGTAGGCACCTGCGAGCTGTGTGCGAGACCTGACCGCCGTCGATCCAATCGCGATAGGGTGTTATGAGTGATCTCAAATTCGCCTGCCGCCAGTTGCTGAAGAACCCTGGCTTCGCCGCCGTGGCGGGACTCCCGGGACCGTCGAGCGGCGAGAGGTCAAAGGAGCGTTTTGAAATCTTCCGGGGTGTAACCGGCATCCTTGGCAATCTTGCCCATCGTAAAAGCGTTGATCGGGTTATGCCGCGGGATGGTCACGATCCGCACGCCATTGCTCATGACAGTTTGCTTGCCCTCGCGGATGATTTGGAAGCCCGCCTTCGCCAGAGCGCGAATGGCCGTTTGGTGGTTGACTCCGGGCAGTCTGGGCATGGGCCGTCAGACCCTGACGATCTCACGAGAGACCTTGGTTCCGAAACGCTCCGACAGCTCGCCGCGTGCCTCGAGGTATTCGCGAATCGCGTCGCGGATGTTCTCGAGCGCTTCCGCGCGGGTCGCCCCCTGACTGCAGCAGCCCGGAAGCTCGTCGCACCAGACGGCAACGCCTTCCTCGGACTCAACCAATGTCACCGAATAATCCATCGCCTCACGGTAGCTTTTCCCGTCCGGCTTTCAAGCTGGTAACTTCGCTATGCTGCACGACCTCAAATTCGCCCTCCGCCAACTGTTGAAGAACCCCGGGTTCACCGCCGCGGCCGTGCTCACGCTCGCGCTCGGGATCGGGGCGAACACGGCAACTGCACGCGCTTCATCAGGCCGGGCAAACGGCCAAGGCTTTGTCAACCTGGATCTTGGGATGCTTGCGGTCGAAGCCGAGGACCTCCGACGCGTCCAGAATCTCAATGCCGACCAGTTCATCGGCGGCGCCGTAGTCGAGGTAAACGTTTTCGTTGGCTTTCACCGTAGTGACTTCTCCTCGCTGCTCGGTCAGATAGATGTAAGCCGCGTCAACCTCGGCATCGTAGGTGATTTTCATAAGCTCGCACTAAAAATAAAACGTCAATGCTGTGACGACCACAAAGCGGTCGGCCTTTTCCGACACGACGGCCATCACTTGCTTGGTCCCATAATACTTGCCTTTCCAAATTTGTTCAAACCGCAAATTGAGGCGGAAGGCGACCTTTCCTGCCTTGGCCGGGACCTGCCTGCCGTGCCGGATGGCTCGTTCGAGCTCCTGGCGGTTGGTGCCCCGCTCGATCATGCGCTGCGCGACGTGATGACTAAAATAGACTGGCTTCATCGTGGTTCTCCCAGTGTCCGGCGGTCTGCACTTTGGCCCCTTCTTCTACCAACATGATTTAAGCCATGCAAACTCTGCTTCGCGATTTCAAATACGCTTTCCGACAACTACTGAAGAATCCCGGATTCGGGAGGAGTGACGAGTGATGAGTGGCGAGTGGCGAGAAAACATAACCGCTTATGAATGAATTGCGATTCGCGGCGCGGCAGTTGGTCAAGCACCCGGGTTTCACCCTGGTGGCGGTGTTGACGCTCGCATTGGGTATCGGGGCGAGCACGGCCATTTACAGCGTGGTGAACACGGTGCTCTTGAACTCGATTCCAGGACCGGCGCCGGCGCGGCTGCGGGAGATTGTCGAACCCGGGGAATCCGGTGTTTCAGCGGAGGTACTCGCGGCATTGCGAGCGAAGGGGGACGTCTTTACGGATTCCGCCTGGTTCCATGACCTGATTCTGAGAACCAAGACGGACGATTTGAACGACGTGGTACGTGGCGAGTTGGTTTCGCCCAACTTTTTCTCGTTCTTGCACGTTCGCCCGATGCTGGGCCGCACTTTCGCCAAAGATGAAGCGGTTCCCGTCAATGCAAGTGGAATCCCGGAGCGCGACACGGTCATCGTGCTGAATTATGCGTGGTGGCAATCGCGTTTCGCCGGCGACGCCGGCGTGATCGGCAAAACAACGGAACTGAGTGGCCACCGCTTCACGATCATCGGCGTCATGCCGGCGGAGTTTCAATACCCGCGCGGGTGGTTCCTGTCATTCTGGGTGCCCGCCGAGAATCCGCGCCCGACGTTGGATTGGGCGCGCTCGCCTCAGTTCGGCCTGATCGTCAGTCTGAATCCGGGCATCGACGGGCAACCGGCGCAGGCGATGCTGGACACGGTGGCGCAGCGGTTCGTGCACGACCACACGGCGGACCTTCCGACTGCCGGTGCCGGCTCGCGCCAGAACCTGCAAAGGTTGCGGCTGGAACTCCGCTCCCTGCGTGACCGGCTCGCCGACAGTTGGCGGGCGGACGACCTGCCGCGGACGCTTTACGGTCTGCTCGGTGCGATTGGGTTTGTCCTGCTCATCGTGTGTCTGAATCTCGGCAATCTGATGCTGGTCAGGACCGAACGGCGCCGGCAAGAATTGGCGGTTCGGTCCGCCCTTGGCGCCAGTCGAATCCGACTGGCGCGTCAACTGGTGACTGAGACGGTGCTTTTGGCCAGCCTCGGCGGGGGGGTTGGCTTGATCATGACCGTGTGGTTCAGGAAGCTGTTCCTGCTGTTGCTGCCGCCGAACCTGCCCCGCTTCAGACCGGTTGAAATCGACCGGCAGGCGCTGGTGTTCACGCTGCTCGTCTGTGCCATCATCGGCGTCGCCTATGGATTGGCGTTGGCTTGGCAGGCGAGCCGGACGCGGATCAATGAAGCCCTCAAGCAGGGTGGGGCCGGGGTGAGCTTCGGAAGGAACCGCTTTCGCCGTGCGCTGGTGGTGATGGAAGTCGCGCTGTCACTGGTCTTGTTGGCTGGCGCGGGGCTGATGATCCAGAGTGTGGTCCGACTCCTGCGCACGAACGTGGGGTTTGACCCGGACAACCTCGTGTACCTCAATCTGTGGCTCCCCTCGAAATATTCCGATTCACGCGGCGGTCCAGGCGCTCACCAGTTGCGGAATGCCCTCTTGGCACACTTGCAGGAGCGGTTTACTGCGCTCCCTGGCGTCAAGGCCGTCGGTATCTTCGGCGGAGACCTGGGAGGGTGGAAAATCCAGCTCGACGCGCGGGCCGAGCCGGTGGATGTGGTCGGCATCGGTTGCGGGGTTGGGAGAAGCGATTGTTTTCGGGCGATGCACATCCCGCTGCGCGCGGGGCGCTATCTGGACGAACGCGACGGCGGCCCAACGGGCGGCGCGGTGATCATCAATGAGGCAATGGCCCGTTTGTGCTGGCCGAACGAAAACGCCCTGGGCAGGAAATTTCACCCAGCCGATTCGCCAGAGGCCAGCCTTTATCAAGTAGTGGGGATTGTCGCCGACACGCGACCTTACCGCTATACCCAGGGCGTGGCGGCTTCGTTCTATCGGCCATACTTTCGTGCTGAATTTGGCGGTGCCACGCCCTCGTTGATGTTCGTCGTTCGAGCAGAGTCCAATCCGCGCCCGCTGATCCCCGCCTTCCTCCGGGAATTAAAGGCGGCTGAACCGGACATGATCCACCCGCGGGTCATGGTTGCGCGCACGCTGCTGGACGACTCCACCCAAGCTCAGCGGACTTTCATGGTTTACCTGGTGGGCTTCGCCGGCATCGGCCTGTTGCTATCCGCGCTCGGAGTTTACGGTGTGCTGGCCTACTCGGTTGCCCGGCGCACGCGTGAAATTGGCATCCGCCTGGCCGTCGGGGGGCAACGTCGCGACGTGCTGGGCTTGGTGCTGTGGGAAGGCGCGCGCTTGGTGGGCGTCGGTGCCGCCCTGGGACTCCTCGGTGCATTTTGGCTCCTGCAACTGGTCAAGCACTGGGTCTTTGAAGCTACGCGGACGACCAGCGTCGAGGAGGGCCCGGTCAGTCAGTTGCTCAAGTACCAGCTCTTTCAGGGCGGCTCTGCAGACCTCCCGGTATGGTCCGGCGCGGTGCTATTGCTGCTGGCAGTCGCACTGCTCGCCTGCTACTTGCCTGCCCGTCGCGCGACGCAGATCGATCCGATGGAGGCGCTCCGCTGCGAATGATGAGGGATGAGGTATGAATTATGAAAGCCAACGCCCGACCACCGTCACTCCTCGTTCATCCCTCATAACTCATAATTCATAATTGCCATGCACGACTTCAGATTCGCCCTTCGCCACTTGCAAAAGAATCCTGCATCGACCGCCGTGGCGGCATTGCCAACCTCGCAGGTTACCGCACTCAACGCGCGGGGCGCGCCGGCACCCTCTCATAGGCGTCCATCCCTGGGGCGTTCCAGTCCTCTTCCCACGCCGCTAATCTGCCTCGCAACTCCGCAACTTGCTCGGACGTCAGCGACGGCGCGCCAGGAGCCCCCGTGCCGGCCTCGAGGAAAGTCACCAGCACCGGGCCCTCCGGCAGGTTTTCAGCAGGTTCACACAATTCAACCACCCCCGATTTGAACGCACCTTACCAGCGCCGGCAGTCTTCGGCAAGCTTCGATACAGGTTCCGAGACCCCTCGAACCCGTGGAGATCACGTGTCGCGCTCGAACTCGGCTCCCAGCGGTTTCGCGGAGATTCTCCGAATGGACTCCGTGCTCAGTCAACCATTTTTACGCTTTAACGAATCATGAGGCTCGAACTTCCCACCTCGAACACCACCGCACCCGGCGGCGCCACATCCCCGG